>CAYUZD010000107.1:0-10124 GCA_964449475.1 uncultured Nitrospirales bacterium | reverse complement strand
AGGTTGATGCGCTGCACGCAGTACGTGCACTTCTCCATCACGCCGCGGCTGCGCACCGTCACGTCCGGATTGCGCATCGGGCGCAACGTCTCGGGATTCACGTGCGTCCAGTTGATGTTGAGCGCGTGTTCGCGCGCGCCGCGCGACCCCAGCGGCGTCTTGCTGTAATGATAGAAATTGAACCGGCGCACCTTATACGGGCAGTTGTTCGCGCAGTATCGCGTCCCGATGCAGCGGTTGTACACCATGTCGTTCAGGCCTTCGCGCGAATGCTGCGTCGCACCCACGGGGCACACCGTCTCGCACGGTGCGTTCTCGCACTGCATGCACGGCACCGGCTGGTAGTAGACCTTCGGGTTGTCCATCAGCCGGCGCTGTTCCGCGTCCGGCAGCTTCTTGAACGCCCGCGCCTTGTCCGCGCTGTAGTACCGGTCCACGCGCAGCCACAGCATCTCGCGGCCTTTGCGCACTTCGAACTTGCCCACAACCGGGATGATGTTTTCCGACTGGCACGCGATGATGCACGCGTTGCAGCCCGTGCACTGGTTGAGGTCGATCGTCATACCCCACTTGTGCCCGTGCCACTGCTTCTCTTCGAGGTTGTACAGCGTCTCTTCGTCGGTCGGTGTGTGGATGCTGCCGTGTTCGCCGTGCTGAATCCGGTGCGGGTCCTCGGCGTACTGCGCGGCCGTCACGTGACGGACCAGTTCGCGGCCTTCCATGTTGTAGTGTTCTTCGGTCCGCGCGAGCGGGAACTTCGAGTCAAGTTTCTTCAGGGTCGCGTCAAGGCCGATTGCCGGCGCGTCGGACGTGAGAATCGAGTAGACGTTGAAGCCCATCTCATTGCCGACCTTGCCGCATGCCGTCCGGCCGAATCCGAGGTTGAGCGTGATCGTGTCGGGGGCGTGTCCCGGCTGCACCCACACCGGCCCGCGCACGCTCCGGCCGTTGAACGTCACTTCCACCACGTCCTCGTTCTCGATCCCAAGGTCCAGCGCGGTCGAGTAGCCCATCAGCACCGCATTGTCCCACGTGATCTTCGTCAGCGGACGCGGCACTTCCATCAACCACGCGTTGTTCGTGTGTTCGCCGTTGCCGATCGCGTGGTCCGGGAGGAACACGACTTCAAACTGGCCTGCGCCGCGCACGGGAGGCGTGTACGCGCCGACGTTGCCGCGATACGTCGCGGTCGTCGCGCGGAACGCCGTGTTCGAAATCACCCCGTCGGCAAGCGACTGGCGCCAGAACCGATCGAACCCGTCCGTGCCGCGCTGTTTCTTCCAGTAGTCCATCACGATGTCGTGAGACTTGCGCGGTTCCTTGTCGATCAGCGCCGAGATCACTTCAATCGGCGTCGTCCCCTTGTACAGAGGCGCGATCAATGGCTGGATCACGCTGACTGATCCGTCGAACGCGCGGATGTCGCCCCACGACTCGAGGTAGTGCAGTTCGGGCAGGTGCCAGTGGCAATACCCGGCCGTCTCGTCCATGTACCGGTTCACCGACGCGCGCATCGGCACGTTTTTCAGCGCGCCGAGGAAGTCGAGGTCGGCCGGCGCCGAGTACACCGGGTTGACGCCGAACATCAGCAGCAACTGCACCTTGCCGTCACGCATGTCCGCGACCAGCGAGCGCAACGACTCCATCTGGTTCGTCGGGTTGGCCTCGACGGACGGGATATACGTCACCGCGCCCGAGATTCGGCTGTTGATCGCGTGCGCCAACTGGTGCACCACCGCTGGCTGATGGTCACCGGCAATCGCCAGCGCCTTGCCCTTGTGCGCGTTCAGGTCCACCGCGATCTTCGCGATCGCGTTCTTGATCTCTTCGCTCAGGCCGTCGTCGTTCGACACGCCCGCGCTCGCGCCCAGCGCGCTCGCCAGCCGCCGCGCGACTGCTTCCACCTGGCTCGGGCGCACCGGGAACCGGTGGTCCGCCGCTGCGCCCGTATTGTTCGGCGAGCTCTCGAACGCGTACAACCGGTTCAGGTGCGCGTCGCCGTGGCTGTCGTGCTCATCGTCGTGATCGACCACATCGCGCCGCGCCGCGTAGTCCGCCGTATACCGGACGTTGGCCGGTCCGCGGTCGAGGAAGTCCGCGTCGAGCGAAACGATTACGTCGGCCTTGTCGAAGTGGTAAATCGTGTCGAGATACTCGCCGAACGCCAGCCGCGCGCCTTCGCGAACGTTGTCGCGGCCCGCCGCCTCGTACTGGTGCCACTTCGCATTCGGGTTCGCCGCGCGAAACTCGTTGAGCGAGTTCGCGAGCGTCGGCGATGTCACCGTGCCGGTCAGAATCCGGACACCCTCCCCGCCGTTCACGCGGGTGTCGTCCAGAATCTGCCTGGCTTCCTTCACAAAATTATCAAAGCTGTCCGCGAAACCTGTGCGCGTGAACGCCTGCGCGCGATCGGGGTCATACAGATCGAGGATGGACGCCTGCGTCTGCGCGTCGGTCCGGCCGCTCGACGCCGCGTGGCCCGGCAGGCCTTCCACTTTCGTCGGCCGGCCGAGATGGCTTTCCGCGAGCACCGGCTTGGCGTATCCGCCCTGCGGACTCGCCGTCGCGAAGTACAGCGGCTTGCCCGGCACCACGTCTTCCGGTTGCTTCACATAAGGGAAAATCGATTCGGACGGCTGCCGTGCGCATCCCGCGCCGGCGCCCGCGAGCGCCAGCGTCGCGCCCATCACCTGCAGGAAATTGCGCCGCGTGACGCCGTCAATCTCCGACGGCGCATACAGCGGAAATTCATTCGTCAGTCGCGCCTGGAACACGTCCGACCGGGTCAGTTCCGAGAAACTGCGCCACGTGTCGTCCGGCTGGCCGTTCGTCGTCATGGGGGTGGGTTCGCTTCCGCTCATCGATGGCATATGGAGCAGTTCAACAACTGCCCTTTCTCCACTTGATACTCCGCTACGAGCCGCCGGCCAAGCTCCATCTGCTCGCTATGCGGCGGGTGCTCGTACGCCGTGTCGAACACGGACTCCTTGGGCCGGATGAACTTCTCCGGTTCCTTGTGACACTGCAGGCACCAGCTCATGTGCAGACTCTCGGCCTTGTAGGTCAGACGCATCTCGTGCACCGGCCCGTGGCACTCAGAACAACCGATCCCCTTGTTCACGTGCGCGCTGTGATTGAAGTAGACGAAGTCGGGCAGGTCGTTCACCCGCACCCACTCCATCGGTGTGTTGTTGTCCCAGCTCTCGTGCACCTTGGCGAACATGGGCTGGTCGGTGAGGATTTGCGAGTGGCACGTCATGCAGGTCTCGGTCGCGGGAATGCCCGCGAAGGAACTCGTCTCCACTGTCGTGTGGCAGTACCGGCAGTCGATGCCGTTGCCGCCCACGTGCCGCTGGTGGCTGAAGGGAATAGGCTGCTGCCGGAACCGGTTCTTCTGGGTCACCGTCGGTCCCCAGTACACGGCCCACGCCACGCCGACGACCAGCGTGGCCCCGACGCCGACGCCCAAGCCGGTCCACTTGACCAGCCAGTTAGCGCCAGGAGGGAAAATCTGTGCCATTCCGTGTTCCTTTCTCTCGTTCCCGTAACCCCTTTACGGATAACGCTTTATAGCTTTCGCTTGTCTCGCCCTGTCCACCGCTCTGAGGTGTTCCGTTCGGAGCTATCGCAGGAGGCGCCATGCGGGGATTGACCGTGCAGGAAACCGTGACCCGACTAAAAAGAGGCCGCTTCCCCAGTCCCTCTCTAAGCCCGCGCGATGGACGCGCGAACGGCGGTGCGAGCGAGGGCAACCGCCCAGACTACCGGCCTCGAACGGGCCGTCCCCCTCGTGTAGTCCGATTCCGCGAGGGGACAGACCCTCGCGAATCTCCTCCCGGGTCAGGTCCGCCAACCGGCGAACGCTTGAGGGGGTTAACGTATTAACTAACGCTGGCCGGGTTTTACGGGCAAATTCTCTCGAAATTCACACCGCCCCGGAGTAATCGGGCCAAATATATCGAATCGCCGAACCGATTTCCAGTTTTTTTTCGATGGCCGATTTCGGCCGGTTTGCCCCATTTTTCAAGGGTTTCGCGCGGCTTCCACCGCGGATTCGAGCGCCTGCGGCACGAACCGAACCCACGGCACCTGCACCAGCGGCTGGTTCAGGAACCCGCGCACCGGGTGGTACACGATAAACTCACGCACATATATTTGTGCTACAAATGTAAACCAAACCAGCACCGCCGCGCCGAGTACCGCCGTGCGCCACACCGGACGCGACACCGTCAGCGTCGCCGCGATCACCGGGTGCGGTTTCAACCGCGGTTCCACCTGCGCCAGCCCGAGGACCGACAACGCATGGCGCTCTGCTCCCGCAAGATCTTCCGGCGCGATCCGGCCGCTGCGCAATAGCGCGATCAACCCCGACGCGTACCACCGTGCCGCCAGCATGCGCACGAACACGAACCCGAGGAAGCCCAAGATCGACAGCCGGAAGTAATATCGGTTGAGATACTTCAGGAACTCGCTATCGGACATGGCCGCCGTCTGCGGCGCGAAATTCTCGATGCCCTGTGGCGCGATCAACAGGATGTTAATCGGCAGCGCGACGAGACTGAACGCTGCCGCAAGCAGCAGCGTGCGCACGGGGTTCCCCGTGGACACACGCCAGATCATGCGCAAGTCATAGAACGATCGCCATTCGCCCGTGATCGCTTGGCGTGCCTGCGCCATCGGCAGATAGAGCATCAGCCCCAGGAACAACACGATGCCAATCCACGACAACGCGATGCCCGTGTAATACTGCTCGTACCCCTTGTTGAACGAATTGTCCCACCCGGCGTACCAGCCCACCTGCCACAGCACTGCGGGCAACACCATCGCGATCGACGTATTCAGCAAACCAAACAGGCCGATCCGCAGGTTCAGCCACGCCGATCCGCCCATGTTTCGCGCCAGCCGCGCCGCACGGCTACGAAGCCGCTTGGCGTCCGCGCCGTCCCTGCGCAGTTCGCGCTGGCGCAGCAGCCAGTTGGGCCAGGTCGCATGCTTGCGAAACAGCGGATCACGTTCAACAAGGCGCTCGATCTCTGCTTGCGGCAGCGGACTCATGCGTCGCCACACACGCAACGCCTGCCGTTGCATCGCGCGGTACGTCCAGCCTATCGCGAGCACCGCCGTCACCGGAAACTGGCACAACACCGTGCCCAAAAAAACCTTCCACACCCAGACCGCGAACTTCTTGAACGCATTCATGCGGACGCCCTCCTCGCTGTCCTCGTCAGGCGAACACTTCGTCGAGTGCGGGCGCCTCGGTGAACTCCGTCGGCATGTTCATGATGCGCCCAACGGTCGATGTGACCGCGATCTGATCGACGGACCGGTCAATCACATGCCCGCGCGCGATCCCCGGCCCGAGGAACAGCGCGAAGATCTCGTGCGCCGACTTCGAATTGAAGTGGTGCTGAAACGGCACCGACATCGCCCGGTTCGAGTCGCGCCCGCAGTCCGGCGCGATCGCGAACACCGTGTTGCCGCGGTAAAATTCGTTCGCCTCGACCGCCGTCATCAGTTCGCGGAGTCCCTGGTCGATGACGGAAATTCCCCTCGTGTAGTGCGACGGATTGCCCCAGTGCACGTAGTCCGGGTCGTTGTAGTTGATCATCATCAGCCGCGGCTGGAGCCGCTCCATCGCCGAGATGGCCAATTGCGTCAGCAAACGGTCCCCGCGCGCGTTCACGAACCCGCTCTCACCGTAGAACCGCCGCCATTCCTCCCAGAATGCCTGCACCTCGGGCAGCGCGGACACCGATCCCTCAAGCCGGTAGTCCAGCGACTCCAGCTTCTTCAGGTCCTGCATCTTCTTGCGTCGCTCCTCGTCCGTCAGCGTCCCGCGCTCCAGTTGCCGTTGCAGCAGGTACACCTTGAACCGGTACAAACTCAGCGTCGTCGATCGGTACTCCGCGCCGAACAAGTGATGGTTGCTGAACGAATAGAACTCCTCGTCCGTCCGGTCTTCGCCGTTGACGATTAGTGTCTGGTGTTCCGGCACGTTGTACGCCTTGCGCAGGTACTCGAACAGCGTCGGCACCTTCGATTCGAATCGCGCGCCCAGAAACTTGCCCCGCACGTCCTTGAACTTGTCGTACTTGCCGGTGAGGAGGTACAGCGTGCCCTGGCCGTGGCTCGTCTCGACCCCTTCGATCTGGCCGATCGCCATGTTCGTGTAGAGCGTGCCTCGCGGAGCGAGTTCCTTGAGAAAATACGGCGCGTACGTGTTCGCCTCGGCGATCGTCTCCGTCCGCCGGACACCTCCGCCGAACCGCACGATCACGACGTTTGGCCCGCGGTACTCGGGCAGTCCCGCGGCTGCCACGTCACCCGTTGCCACACCCGGCAATGTCACCGCCGCGCCTAGCGCTCCCATGCCCAATGCCGACCGCCGCAAAAATTCCCGCCGCGCCAGTTCATCCGGAGCCATAGCCAAGCCCTCCGAGGTTCGCCGCATCTGATTATATCGACTGCGGCCGCAATCGGGCGGTTTCCGTCCAATTTCGGCCGGTTTCCACACTCGAATGAAGTGAAAAAATCGCGGAGGGCGGTTACGAAACGGAACCTTGCGGAAAATTCGGATCGTCTACAGGCTTCCGCCGGAACGGCCCTTCGGGTCGGCCGACTTCGTCCCGCCTTCGAGCTGGCCGAGTCGGCCCTCGAGTTCGCGAATGCGATCGTTCAACCGCGCGCTCTCGCTCCGCACATTCGCACGCTCGGCCAGCCGCTCGGCGATGAGGTCGTCCGCGATCAGCAGCTTGTCGGCGTACACCTTGAGGAGCGTGGCCAGGTATCGCCGGCCCATCTCGCGCAGCCGCAGGTGCGAACTCCCCCACGTCCGCCCGTACCACGAGATCGGAATCTCGACGATGTTGTATTTGCGGATCAGCGCGCCCAACGACATCTCGATTGTGATGTTGAAGTGGCTCGCGCGAAACGGCCCGCAGTCCCGCACGACGTCCGTCCGGTACGCCTTGAACGCGTTCGTCAGATCGTTGAACCGGCAGAAGAACATCGCCTGAATGCACCGGTTCACGATTCGGTTCGCGATGAGCTTCACGGCCGGATAGTTCTCGACCTTCGACCCCTTGCGGAACCGCGACCCAAACACGCAGTCGTACCCCTCTTCGATTTTCCGGTAACACCGCACCGCGTCCGCGGGGTCGTCCGATTTGTCCGCCATGTAGATGACGACAACGTCGCCGGTCACCATCGCCAGTCCCGATCGAATCGCGCGACCGAACCCGCCCGGCGGCGTGCGATCGATCGTGCGGATGCCGGGGTCGGCCGCCATCATCCCCGCGATCACGCGCGCGGTGCCGTCGTTGCTGCAATCGTTGACGAGGATGATCTCGTAGGGGATGCCTTCGTTCCGGAACGCCGTCTGCAGTTCCTCGACCGTCGCAGGCAGGTTTTTCTCCTCGTTATGCGCGGGGATGACGATGGAGAGCAGCATCTCGTTCATGGCGCGGGCCTATTCCAGAATCGCGGCCAGCCGGTCGCGATCCGGCGCGATCCACGCGTGTATGTCGCTCACAATGTCGCGCACGGACCGTTCTGGCATCCAGCCGTACGCGTCCTTCACCTTCCGCGAATCGGTGATGAAAATCCGCACGTCCATCGGCGAGGTTTCGCTCACGCGACCAATTTCGACGCGCTTCCCGGTCACGTCCTGGCAAATCGAAGTCAGTTCCTGCAGCGACACCGAAACCTTGTTCCCGCCGCCCGCATTGAACACCTGACCCTTCCAGTTGGCCGTGTCCGCGCACTGCCGCAGCACAAGCGCCGCGAGATCGTCGATGTGCAGGATGTCGCGCACCTGTTTGCCCGACCCGCCGTACCCGATGTAGTTGAGCTTCCGGCCGAACACGTGCCGCGCGACCCACAGCGTCACCACGCCTTGGTCCACCTTGCCCATCTGCCACGGCCCCGCCAGCATCCCGCAACGGTTTATCAGTGCGGGCAACCCTGCCGCGTACCGGTATTCCTGCAACAAATACTCGCTGGCGAGCTTCGTCGCGCCGTAATACGTCCGCACGCCCTCGAGCGGGAACTCCTCCGCGATGCCAAATTCCGACAACCCCGGCACGCCCTGGCCCTGCTTCCATTCAAAACGCGTCGGCAACTCCTCCACCGCGAGCGCGTTGATCCGATCCATCGGATATACCCGGCTCGTACTGAGGAACAGCACCGCCGCTCCCCGCACGCGCGCCGCCTCGAGCAGGTGAATCGTCCCGGTCAAGTTCGTGTGTAGCACGTACGCCGGGGACCCACTCGCGCCCGCATGCACCGACGGTTCGGCCGAGCAATCCAGCAACAAGTCGAACGCCGGCAACTCCGCCAGGTCCTCCGGGCGCCGGATATCGCCGTGTACGAACGTTACGCCGTGCTCGCGCAGCCGAGGCAGGGTCAGTTCGCTACCGCGGCGCTTCAGTGAATCGACCGACGTCACCTCGACGCGCGGGTGCGCGCGACGAATCGCGATCGCCAGGTTCGACCCGGCAAACCCCGCGCCACCCGTCACGCAAATCCGCTTGAAGTCCACGCCGTGTCCTCAGAGTCGCGCCGTCAGAGCCTGATGAATCTGTTCGAAGATGTCCGTCAGCGTGTAGCGGTAGCTCCAGCCGGGGTAGTCCCGCTGGAACGCGCGCACGTCGCTGATGTACCAGATGTGATCGCCGATCCGGTTCTTGTCGGTCAGCGTATAGTTCATTTTCCGGCCCGTGATCCGTTGCGCGTGGTCGATTGCCTCGATCATCGAGCAGTTCGAGTGCCGGCTTCCGCCCGCGTTGTACACCGCGCCCGGCCGCGGCGCCTGGTAGTAATGCCAGAACATGTTCACGAGGTCGAACGAATGGATATTGTCGCGGACCTGTTTCCCCTTGTACCCGTTGATCGTGTACGGCGTGCCCGTCACGCAGCATTTCACCAGATACGACAAGAAACCATGAAGTTCCGCGCCGGAATGCCCCGGACCCGTCAGGCAGCCTCCGCGAAAACACACGGTGTTCATCCCGAAATACCGCCCGTACTCCTGCACCAGCACGTCCGCCGCGACCTTCGAGACACCGAACAACGAATGCTTGGACTGATCGATCCGCATGCGCTCGTCGATCCCGTGCGCCGCATACGGATGCGACGGATCGACCTCCCACCGCGTCTCGTACTCCAGCAGCGGCAGCTCGTTCGGCACGTCGCCGTATACCTTGTTGGTGGACGTGAAGATAAACGCCGCCTTCGGGCACCGCCGCCGTGTTGTCTCAAGCATCACCAGCGTCCCGTTCGCGTTCACCGTGAAATCCGTTTCCGGCTCGCGGGCCGCCCAGTCGTGCGAGGGCTGCGCCGCGGTGTGGACGACGAGCCGGATGTCCGATCCGTACTCCGCAAAGACGCGATCAATCGCGCCCTTGTCGCGGATATCCACTTCGTAGTGGGTATACGATGGAATACTCTGTTCGAGATCTTTACGGCTCCACGCGGTCGAGGCCTCGGGACCGAAGAACACGCTCCGCATGTCGTTGTCGATCCCCGCGACGGTGAATCCCTTCGCGGCCAGAAAACGAACCGTCTCCGCGCCGATCAACCCGGCGGAACCGGTAACAATCGCGACATCCAAGCCCTACGTACTCCGTCCCTGCTCGCGCCGAACCGTCGGCGAACCAGCCCGCTACAATAAACGTTTGCCCCGCCCCGTTACATCGGGGCAGCGTCCCTTGAGCGCCCCACGCGATCCCGGTACGATCTGCCCCGTTTCCACGCGCCCGGAGTTTCGCGCCCTTGTCCAACACGAGCTTTGCCGTCCGAAAAACCCACTTGCCCGGGGTCCTCGAGATCGAGACACCCGTTCACGGCGACGATCGCGGGTTCTTCACCGAAATCTATAACGCCGACCGATGGCTGCCCGCGGGTTTCCCGCAACAGGTGTTCGTCCAGGACAACCTGAGTTGCTCGGCGCGCGGCACGCTCCGCGGCCTGCATTACCAGATCGATCCGCACAGCCAGAGCAAGCTCGTCCGCTGCCTGCGCGGCGCCGTGTTCGACGTCGCGGTGGACATTCGCCGCGGCTCGCCCACCTTCGGCCACTGGCTCGGTCGCACACTTACCGGGGAGAACGGTCTCGCGCTGTGGGT
>CAYUZD010000106.1:0-10265 GCA_964449475.1 uncultured Nitrospirales bacterium | reverse complement strand
CCGATCTTCGTAGAGCCTCGGGTCAATCCGGTCCTCGGCGAAGGTCTCGTCCATGTAGTACCGGTCGCGCGAAACGTCGCGCGTCGCAATTGCCGAGGGGCAGATCATGACGGCGAGATCCGGCAGATAATCCGGGAACACCTGCGCTACGTCGAGCGTGAAATTGTTGCGCACGAGGTTTTGCGGATAATCGTCGCGATCGCCGTCGAATTCCGTGGGATTCCGCGTCGCGCGATCCCGGATCTCACGCCAGCGCGCGTCGCGGTTCAAATCGTCCACCGGGTCGCCCCAGAATGCGTTCGGGTTGCCATCGGGGAAGCGGCCGTCGTGTTCGTTCGAGAACATCGAGAACGCGAGCCAGAGCTGGCGCATGTTGCTGCCGCAGGACAGGCGGCGGGTCGCTTCCATCGCGCTCGACAAGCCGGGGAGCAGCAGCGCGGCGAGGATGCCGATGATGGTGATGACGACGAGGAGTTCGAGCAGGGTGAAACCAGACGCGTGTTGCCGGGATCGCATGGCGGCCCTCCGTGTGCATTGGCCGGCACGGCGCACTGCGGCGGCCGTGCCGTCGGGATGCGGCCTCCCAGCCGTAGAACGCACGTTCCGCTTGCCCAGATCCGACTATGCTACGCGTGGTCCGCGCGGCTGTCAACGTTCACGCCGCTTTACACGGACGGCGAAATCGGGCGGAAATCCGCCCGTGTGTGATACGCTGCCCCGGACTCGGCTTCGACGACGTGGGGACTGCCCAGCATGACCGACCAGCCAGTGTACGTCCGATACCGGCGCGATGCGCCGCTCGTGATCGGCGATGTGGCGCCCGAGGGCATGGCCGACCTGAAACGGATGTCCGCGTTCGGCGATTCGGTCGTCGCTGCGGTGTCCAAACACGCCGGCGTCGCGCTCCTGTTGAATTTCGAGAGGATCACCTATCTCTCGAGCGCCGCGCTCACCGAATTGATCCGTATTCGCGAGACCGTGCGGGGTAACGGCGGCGCACTGCGGCTGTGCGGGCTATCGCCGGACATCTACAAGATATTCGAAATCACGAAACTCGACGGGGACTTCTCGGTACGTGCGAACGAATCGCCGGCCGAGGCCGCGGCACGATTCAAGCAGGACCTCGCGTCGTCGCCCGTGGCGCGGAAGTGACGCCATGCTGCGCCGCCGCGAGACGGACGACGACGCGCTATTGCCGGGCCGGGAAGTGCGGCTGGTGCCGACGCGGATCCTGACCGCTGCAGGCTGGATCGTGGGCAAGCTGCATGTCGCCAGCGAATGGCGCATGATCAGTTATCTCAACAACGCGCCGGAATTTTTCACGCTGGCGGACGTCGTGCTCGAGGGCCGGCCCAAGGTGCTGCCGCTGTTCACGCTGCAGCGCTCGGCCATCGTGTTCATCGTGGTCGAGACGGATGAGGACCGTATGACCGACACGCCCGTGCGCAACGGCATCGAGCACGCGGTATCGTGTCTTCTGCAGAACGGATCACTCTACGGCCGGCTGGACGTCGCGCGCGGCGTGCGCTTGTCGGACTTTTTGTCGCGCGCGAAGGGTTTTGTGTTGCTGCGCGATGCGCATTTTCAGCTGCGCAATCCCTGGGATGAACGGTCGATCGACCACCGCGAACCGGTGGTGCTGCTGAACCCGCACGCCGTCATCGGCGTGTCGGAATCGGCGGAGGGCGCGTCATGATTCAGACGCTCGCGTTGTCGGCGGCACTCATCGCGGCGATGTCCGGTTGTTCGCCGAAGGATGAAACTGCCGGGGCGAATCGCGTGACCGCATTCGCCGCGGCGAGCCTGGTGACGGCGTTGGACGCGATCGTGAAGGATTTCGAGTCGGCTACCGGCGCGGAGGTGACGGTAAGTTACGCGGCATCGGCCATGTTGGCGCAGCAGATAGCGTCGGGCGCGGACGCGGACGTATTCATTTCCGCGAGCCTCGAGTGGGCGGATGAAGTCGCCAATACGAATGCAATACTCCGGCGCGAGGACGTGCTCGGCAACAGCCTTGTGCTCGTCGCACCGAAGGAAAACCCCGCCAAGATCACGACACCACAGGACCTGGCTTCGGACCGAGTGAAGCGGATCGCGATTGGCGAGCCGGAATCGGTCCCCGCGGGAAAATACGCGCGGGAAGCGTTAACGTCGCTGGAAATCTGGGACGTCGTGCAGCCGAAAATGGTCTACACGATGGACGTCCGTCAGGCGCTGCTCTACGCCGAGCGGGGCGAGGTGGACGCCGCTGTCGTGTATTCGACCGACGCGGCCGAAGGCCACGACATCGTGACCATCGCCCGGCTCGACGATGCGCTGGCGGCACCCGTGCGGTACGCGCTTGTGCTGCTTGAGTCGACTCCCCCGAACGAGACCGCAGCGGCGTTCTTCGCGCATCTATTGTCCGACGAGGCCGCTGCGCGCTTCACGGCGGCCGGGTTTGAACGGCTGCCGGATTCCGCGGCGGTGACGGAATAGCATGGCGCGCCCAGGCGTGCGTTCGGTGCGGAGGTTTTTCGCTCCGTGGGCCTGACGGACGCCGAATGGGACGCGATCGCGCTGAGCCTGAAAGTGGGCGTGTGCGCGGTCGCCGTGGGCCTGCCGTTCGCGATTGCGCTGGCCTATCGCCTCGCGCGGAGTTCTTCGCGGTGGCGGTGGATCGTCGAGGTGGCCGTCAGCCTTCCGGTCGTGCTGCCGCCGGTTGTCATCGGGTATTTTCTACTGCTGCTGTTCGGGCGAGCCGGGCCCATCGGCCGCGTGCTCGAATCCGTGTTCGGCGCGCACGTCGTGTTTACATGGATCGGCGCCGCGATCGCCTCGGGCGTAATCGGTTTCCCGTTCATCGTGCGTGCGGCGCGGCTGGGCTTTGAGGCGGTCGATCCGCGGCTCGAACGCGCGGCGCGGTCGCTCGGTGCGTCCCGGACGCGCGCGTTTCTGACCGTCAGCCTGCCGCTGGCGTCGCGCGCGATCGTCGCGGGCGCGATCCTGGGTTTCGCGCGCGCGATCGGCGAATTCGGCGCGACGATCATGGTGGCGGGCAATATTCCCGGCAGAACGCAGACGATCTCGCTACTGATTTTCTCGAACACCCAGACGCCCGGCGCGATCCACGAGAGCTGGCGGCTGGTAGCGGTGAGCATCGTCATCGCGGGGACCGCCATCTTCATGAGCGAGTGGCTCGAGCGGAAAGGACGGGCCCATGGCCGTGCTGACGTTTGACGCGCGGCAGGCTTACCCGGGCGGGTTCGCGCTCGATGCCGCGTTCGAGACGTCCGCGCGCGTCACGGCCCTGTTCGGACCGTCCGGCAGCGGAAAGACCTCCGTGGTCGAGACCATCTCCGGGATGCGCGGGTGCGCGAGGCAACGCGTGACCCTGGCCGGACATTGCGTCGCGGACTCGGAGCGCAACATCGATCTCGCGCCGGAAGCGCGCGCGGTCGGAGCGGTGTACCAGGACCTGCTGCTGTTTCCGCACATGGATGTCGCGCGCAACCTCAAATTCGGGATCAAGCGTGGAGACGGGCCGGGACCGGAGGTGGCATTCGATCGGCTGGTGGACGTGCTCGAATTGCGATCGCTGCTGCACCAGAAGGTGACGACGCTCTCCGGCGGCGAGCGCCAGCGGGTCGCGCTGGGCCGCGCATTGCTGAGTCGGCCGCGATTGCTGGTGATGGACGAACCGCTCGGGGCGCTCGACGAACGGCTGAAGTTGCGCATTCTGGGTTATCTCGAACGCGCGCTGGCCGAGTGGTCGGTCCCGGCGCTGTTCGTCAGCCACAGCCCCGCCGAGGTGCGGCGACTCGCGCAGTGGGTCGTGCTCATGGACGGCGGGCGCGTCGCCGGCGCCGGCGCGCCGGACGAGGTGTTGGCCGCGCCACAGGTCATGGCGCTGAAGAACGACTCGCGCCCGATGAACTTGTTGCGACTCACGGGAGTCCGCGAGGAAGCAGGGCGATGGCTGGGCGACCTCGGCGGGCAACGGCTCCACCTGCCCGAAATGGGCGGCGCGCCGGGCGCTGATTGGTTCGTCGAGATTCCGCCGGATGCGATTCTATTGAGCCGCGAGGACGTCTCCGGAATCAGCGCGCGCAACCACCTGCGCGGCACTGTCTGCGAGATCGTGACGGCGGGCGGCGCGTGTTTCGTCGGGGTGGACGTCGGCCAGATACTGTGGGCGGAACTGACGCCCGGCGCAGTGGCGGAACTGGGGCTGGCGAAGGGCGTGACAGCATACTGCCTCGTGAAGACCCAGAGCCTGCGCGTCGTCTGACCCGGGCAGTGTCAACTCACGCCGAGGTTCGGAGCAATGGCGTCGTACAACGCGCGGCCCGCGAGCTCATGCACTGAGGGACTCCAGTGCGGATCGTACGGCAGGCGCCGTTCGTGGTCCTTGAGCCGCAGGAAGCGTTCGGAGAAATCGACAAACTCGATCCCATCGTGTTCCGCAATGCGTTCGAGGTCGGTCCGAATCGCGCCGTCGAGCGGCTCGCTCGCGAGCAGATAGAGCCGCACGTGCGGCCGGTCGCGGCGGACATCGTCCATGAACGTCTGGATCTCGGCGCGGGTCCGCTCCCAGTCGGCCTCGGTCAACACTGAGGCCGTCTGCGGGTCGACATGCGCATCTCCACCCGTCTGCGAACGGCTCGCGACACCCTGTCGCCATGCGGCAGTCGTGTATAGCGCGAGCCGGTACAGATGCGACCGCATGCGCAGCCAATCCTTCCCCGGCAGGTAGAACAGGCCGTGCTCGCGGAAGTCGGACTTCCCCGTGAGATAGTCGCGGTCGTTTTGCTGGTCGTTGCCGCAAAAGACCAGCACGATCGCGTCGGGATCGAACCGGTCGAGGTGCTCACGCGCGAACTTCAACTCCTGGATCGTGCCCCAGGTGGGTACGCCGGCGTTGATCGTCGTCACCTGACGGCGTTTCGATAGGAACTTCGCCTTTAACCACGTGTCGATGCGCTCGGTTACGTCGATCCCGTACCCGAAGACGAACGAGTCACCGAGAAATAGAATTCGGGGCCGAGGGGCGTCCGGCAGGGGCGGCTCGTCATCGCGCAGTCCGAGCGAATTCGTCTTGACGTCGATCGAGCGATGGCCGAGGTAGATCAACCTCTGATGGAAATTCGGCTTGAGTGAGCGGCCGTACACCGGGTCCTCGCGATACCACTCGGGCAGGGCCTGCTGCGGCCGGAGCGCGCCAACAGCGACCTCGGCCAGCAGCAGCGCGACGCAGGTGGACACGGCGACGAGCGCGGTATTGACGAGCCACCGGCCGATTCGCCCCCCGCGGGGCTGCGTTTGTTCGGCGTCCGGCATGCCAGGTTCCTTCGTGCTGCGGTTGCGATGGCCGCGCAGTATAGCGTGCCGGAGTCGGGATTATCGCTTGCGGAACTGATCCTGGCGTTTACCCATCTTGTGCGTGAGCGGACGGCGGCCGCCCTTGGCCTGGTGGCCCTCGACGCCGCGGCCGATGAGTTCGAGGCAGTCGGTAATGGTGACGATGCCCTTCACCTTGCGGCCCTCGACGATCGGCAGGCACCCGATACCCAATCCGCGGAGCTTGTTCGCGGCCTGGCGGATCGTCTCCTCGGGGCCCGCGGTGACCGGCTTCGCGTGCATCACGTCCGCTACGGTCAGGCCCCGGCGCTGTGCGGCGCCCTTCTTGCCGCCGAGGTCGCGCGCGGAGACGACGCCGACCACGTCGCTTCCATCGACCACGACCACATGATGGATGTCGTTCATCTCCATCATCGACCACGCGTCGTCCGCCGGTTTCGACGGAGCGATCGTTTTCACTTCCGTGGACATCACATCCTGCATCCGCAACATCTTCGGTCCTCTCCCACGCCGCCTCGCGGCGATTCAGCCTCGTTGGCTAACTGTTGCCGTCATTGAATGAACTCGCCCGGGTACCGGGACGTGCAGGCCATCACGTGCGTGATCGCGTTGCGATCGTACTCGTCCCCGGAACGATAGTGCTCGAAGTACGCGTTCAGCCGGGCGATATTCTCCGGCATCGCGTTGACCGCCTGCAACCCGAGCGATACGCCATAATTGGTGAACGCGAACCGCACGTGGGGCGCGCCGGGATGGCGGCAAAAGTACCCCGGCGGGTCGATCCACATGGCGGCAAGCATCTGGAGCGATCGCCGGCGCTGGAGCACGGCCCACGGCTCGGCGCCGGCGAAGTGCGTCATCCAGAGCATCATGCCGAGTCCGAGATCCTGATCGATGTGCAGCGACCGGTGCGTGCGCTCGACGATGGCGTGCATGTCGCCGATCTCGCTCCGCAACTCGTCCGGCGCAAGTTGCGAGTAGACGACATAACCGTGGAACGCGTCCAGCGCGCCGAGGCCGTATCCCGGATACGGCCCGCTGAGGTCTTCCTTCATCTTCCAAACGACGCCGACATTCGGGATGAGAAACCGCGGGTGCACCGCGCGCACGAGGGCGATCGCCTTCCGGCGGTACTCGGATTTGACGCGGCCGAGCCGGCCGAGGGCGTACATCCACATCGCGAGGTAATGAAAGTACTGGCCGTCGCGATCGGGTTCCTCGCCGATCCGGTATCCGCGCGGGCGGCCGAGTACGCGATCGACTTCGCGCACGAGCGACTCGGCCTGCTCGAGATACTTCAGCTCGCGCAGTTCATTGTAGAGCGAGACGAGCAGGACAAGTCCGAACGCGTCCGTCCAGAGGTAGCGCAATCCGTTCGGCCAGATGCGCTCGGATTCCATCCACTCGAGCTTCTCGAGTACGGCCTCGGCCGGCGTCGCCGCGCGCGCGTTCATAGGCCGAACGGGAACGTCTCGGGCAGGCCCACGCCTGATTCCGGCCCAAGCGGACTGACGGGGTTGGTGTCGTCAAACCAGATGAACTCATCGAACTGCCGCGGCAACGACGCCTGGAAGTAGTGGCTGTGAATCTCGGTCTCGGGCCGGTAGATGACGCCGATGGCGCGTTCGAGCCGCGGCTGCACGAGTTGACCGCGCAGGCGCACGTCGCCCGTACGCAGCGGCAGCAGGAAGCGCTTCACGAGCGATTCGTGACAAATCCGTTCGTAGCTGTCCGGGTGCGACGGGCGTATCTTCTTGTATTCGACCGGGCCGCCCCACTCCGACGCGGCAGCGACGACGCCCGTGTGCGTGCCGAACCCGATGTTGTACATCGCGTTACGGAACCGCTCGCGGCAGAGTTGGCCGACGTTGTGTTCGCCGCGGGTCGCCATCTGCGTGGCGGACGCGTCGCCGATGTGCGAGTTGTGCTCCCAGACGACGGCCTTGCTGTCCGGGCCGTGGTACTCGAGCAGCATGGTCAGCGTGTCGAACATGTGCTGGTCGCGCAGGTTCCACGACTGCCGCCCGCCGTAATACATCACGCGGTAGTACTGCTCGGCATTGCGAATGAGCCGCGCGTTCGCCATCGCGTTCAGGTACCGCCGGCCGTCCTTCTCGGCGTACTGGACGCGCCTGGCCATCACGTCCTGCAGCATCGCGACGACGTGCGACTCACAGTCGTGGTACTTGCCGGAGAGCGCCGATGCGCCGTACGCGGCGGGATCGGTCTCCCACGGCGTGAGGCACCCGTACCGCGTGCGCGCGGACGCCGCCGCGACGTGGTCCACCTCATCCAGATACCCAATCACGGCGTGAATCGAAGAATAGAGGCTGTACAAGTCGAGGCCGTAGAAGCCGACCCGTTTGTCCGGATCGGGATGGGTCGAGAGGTTGTACCGCCGCAGCCCCTCGACGAACGCCAGCACCTGCGCGTTGGCCCACATCCACGTGGGGAACCGGTTAAACGTTGGTTCCTCGGTCGGATCGATGCGCGTATCGCGCACGAAATGATCGACCTGCGCGGCGTCGGGCCAGTCGGCCTCGACCGCGACGAAGCTGAACCCCTTCTTGTCGATCAGTTCGCGCGTGATGCGCGCGCGCATGTCGTAGAATTCCGCCGTGCCGTGCGTCGCCTCGCCGAGCAGCACCACACGCGCGTCACCGATGCGCTCGAGCAGCTTGTCCAGATTGGCGTCCCGGATGGACTCGAACGGCTCGCAACGCGTGGCGATTTTTTCCGCTACGGACGGCGGCGCGAGCAGGATCGCGGGCTTTGGCGAGAATTCCTCGCCGGCGGGCGGTCCCTCCCACGCCTCCGCGCCGATCAGCGGCACGAAGCGAACCGGCCCGAGGTCCTCCTGCACGTACTTGCGTTCGGACTCGCGCCGAATGCGCAACAGGGTCTGTTCGCGCGTCGTCGGACCGGCCGGGATCACCAAGCGTCCGGCTACCGCGAGTTGTTCGAGCAGCGGCCGCGGGACGTCGGGGCCGCCGGCGGCGACAACGATCGCGTCGAACGGCGCCTTCTCCGGCCAGCCGAGCGACCCGTCGCCGTGCAGAACGTGCACGTTGTCGTAGCCGCCCTTCACGAGCCGTTTTGCGGCGAGGTGCGCAAGGCTCTTGATCCGCTCGACCGTGTACACCTCCGACGCGACGCGGCTCAGCACCGCCGCGGCGTAGCCCGAGCCCGTGCCGATCTCGAGCACGCGATCGCCTTCCTCGAGTTCAAGCGCCTCGGTCATCAGCGCGACGATATACGGCTGCGAAATGGTCTGGCCTTCGTCGATCGGCAGCGGCGTGTCTTCGTAGGCGAACTCGGCGAGGTCGAGTCCGACGAAGTCTTCGCGCGGGACGTCGCGCATGGCCTGAAGGACGCGCAGGTCCTTGATACCGCGCGCGACGAGCTGGCTCTCAACCATCGAATCGCTGGAAGGTATGGTCACGTCAGGAACGTCCTCTGCGCAAGAGACAGCGGAACACCGTTGAGGGAGCACGAACCGTGCCAGCGCCGGCGTGCGCGGATTCTCTGCAATCTTCTTTGCAGGACGGCCAGGTGTCGGCCGACGTGCGCAACTCCGTCCTGAGCACGTGCGTCTTTTACTTCCGGCGCGTCGCGCAGTATCCTCGTGCCGAAACGATTCCTGACTCGTGGGGACCCGCATGGCCCAACCCAAACGCATTTTTGTCACGACGGACTTCTCGACTTGTGCCGAGTACGCGCTGGGATACGCCGCGGAACTCGCGAAACGGCTGAAGGCCGACGTTGTGCTGGGGCACGTCGTTGATACGTCATATCTGACGTATGCGGCGCTCTACGGCCAGCAGATCGTGATCGATCCGGACGTGGCGAGCGTCGAGGAGGCAGCCAAGCGGCACCTTGCCGAGGCTGTCGCGCGGATCGAGTCGCGCGGCGTGAAGGCGACGGGCGAATTCGCGCGAGGCACGCCGATCACGGAGCTGACACGCATGATCGCGGCCAGCGGCGCGATGCTGGTCGTCACCGGGACGCACGGCCATACGGGGTTCAGCCGGTTCCTCTTCGGCAGCACCTGCGAGAAACTATTGCGGCATTCGCCCGCGCCGGTGCTCGCGGTAAAGCAGCAGGCCGAGGGCGCCACGTTCGACGCAGACGATTTCGCGATCGATCGCGTCGCCGTGACGACTGATCTCTCCGATCTGTCGCGGTCTGTATTTCCGTTCGCG
Organism: uncultured Nitrospirales bacterium; assembly: GCA_964449475.1. Lineage (GTDB taxonomy): Bacteria > Hydrogenedentota > Hydrogenedentia > Hydrogenedentales > VFKU01. Next base: position 723 of record CAYUZD010000106.1, on the reverse strand, counting down.
GCAGAATTGTGCACTGCGCTCGACGCCGACTTGGTTGTGGTGCACGTGGTCGATGCGCGGTTCGACGCAATGCCCTACTCGCCGGACGCGCCGGCCGAGGAACACCTGAAGGCGCGCGCGGAGGCGCTACTCAAGGAATGGACGCAATGGCTCAAGGCTCCGCGCCTTCAGTCCCGCGTGCTTCACGGCGTGCCACACGCATGCATCGAGGATTTCGTGCGCGGCGGCAACGTCGACCTGCTCGTCATGGCGACGCACGGCCACAGCGGGATCGCGCACGCGCTGCTCGGCAGCACGACCGAACGCGTCGTGCGCACCGCGCCGTGCGCCGTGCTGGCGGTGCGGCCGAAGTGAATCCGGCAGAACGCCGCTCCTACATTAAACCTTCTTCGCGATCTCCTCTTTAGGCGAATCGTACCAGCCGGGGTCCGTGAAGTCGCCGCGTTTCTGGTCCTTGCGCACCTTAAACGTCGTGAACATCCCGCCCATCTCGATGGGTCCGTAGGGGCCCTGGCCGGTCATCATCGGCAACGTGTTTTCCGGCCCGGGCATGTGGCCCATCGCGGTGTGCTCGGCGTGTTCCGCCATGCCGTGCTCGCCCATGCTCATGTACTCCGGCAACAGCTTCCGGATGCGCGAGTCGAGGTCTCGCTGCTTCACGCCGAGCATGTTCGGCACGTCGTGACCCATCGGCCCCATCGTATGGTGCGACTTGTGGCAGTG
>CAYUZD010000105.1:0-10295 GCA_964449475.1 uncultured Nitrospirales bacterium | reverse complement strand
CCCTGCGCGCGCAAGTTCTGCAGGCGCGGCGGCGCGTGATGGCAACTCGTGCGCAGGCTGATGCGCAAGTCGAGCGACGCCGCGAACGACAGTGCGCGGCCGAGCCGCGCCTCCATCTCGTCTGGCGCGCAGTTGAGCAGCACGTCGACTTTGTCGGTCTTGAACACGACGCGATTGAGCCGCAGCCAGCGCCGCAGATCGCCGGTGCTGTAGGGGCGACCGCGGTCATTTTCGCCGAGGACGAGGCCGCGCGCGGGGCCCAGCACGCGGACCGGCGACTCGGCGCGGTGCGCCTCGGTGTCGGCTACATGTGCTTCTGCGTGCCGTACCATTGACTGCCGCCATGGTCGAGGTGGAGCACCGGCGTGCCGGACAGCCGGGTTTCCTCGCCGAGTAGGTTCTTCATCTGGCCGCCAAAATGCATGTCGGCGGTCTCGAAGTGGTCCACCTCCATATAGGGGAATTGTTGCAGATACTTCGCGCGGAACGTCTGGCAGAACCCAACCGGGATGCCGAAGGTCTCACGGTGCCGGAACTCGCCGGCGCCTTCGATGAGGTCCGTCCAGTGGTCCCACGGGTCGAGTTCGCCCATCAGGATGCGGGCGGTGACGTCCTTGGGCAGCAGTTTGCGGCCGTCGGGCGCGATGAACTCGGAGTCGCGCGACCGCGCTTCGATCTTCGCGAAGTAGTCCGGCGGCAGCAGCGTGTCCGAGTCCAACAACATGATCCACTCGCCCTGCGCCAGTTTCGCCGCTTCGTTGATGAGGAAACCCTTCGAGTTCATGAAGCGTTCGGGGAACGGGTTTCGCACGATGTGGAGGTTTGGATACGTAAGCGACACGGAATCCAGCAAATCGTCCGAGGCGTCGATGCCCGGCACGTAATTCACCACGATCTCGACCGCGTTCATGTCGAAACCGCGCTGGTGCGCGAGGCTGCGCAGCACGGCGTGCAACCGCCGCGTGAATCGCGTGCTCACGATGATGATCGAGTACTTCGGCCGGCGATTGGCCGCGGGCGGCGTGCCCGTCCAGATGCGGACGTTCTGCGTGGCGACGCACTCGTCGATGTTCCACGCCGTGATGCGCGGCTGGAGCCGCTCGCCCAGCCGGATGGGAAGATAGTAGTGCCCTTCGAACTCGGCCGGGCGCACCGGGACGCGATCGCGCAGTAGCACGTAGCGGCCGTCCGCGGCGACGTGCAGCGTTACGTTGTGACGGTATCCCTCCATCGGGCAGACGAGGCGGCAATGTCGCCCGAGGTGGAAGCCGACGTAGTCCGCGATGCCGGCGCCAAAATCGACCGAGACCGTGAGCGGAAGCCCGAACGTGCCCAAGGGCGAACTGAGCCGCTCCGCGTTGCTGAGCGACCACCATTTCAGGCCGCTCTCCATCCGGTCGAAATGCGTGCCCTCGACCTGGTAATCGTGCGGCCCGACTTGGATGTCCGGCGGGCGGTTCGTCAGGATCGCCAGCGCTTCTGACGCGAGCTCCGCCCGCCGATCGTCGGCTTCCGCCCTCGCCGCGTCGAGTTCGTCGTAGTACTTTGGTTGCGCGAGCGAGAAGTGGAGGGGGGACACGACGGGGTCGCCCGCGACCGCGGCCGCGCGAATACCGGGAAGCACGTGCGTCGATTCCTGGCCCGCGCGATCGCAGATCCGGTGGAGCGAACACGCGCCGCACGGTTCCGGCAACTGCGACGCGTCGTAGGCCCGCGCCTCACGCAACGCCTGTTCGAGCGCGCTCTGCGGTCTCGCCACCGGCGCGCCCTTTGCGAGCCGCAGATTGATCGTCAATCGCCGGTACACCCTTGCGAAGAGATATGCGTAACTGTGCCGGATCAGGCCGGGCAGCAGTATCTGGTCCGCGGGTTGCCGGTACAGTGTGGCGTTCGACAACAACATCCGGATGATCATCCCCGCGCGCGCCGGGCCGGCGTCATACATGCGCCGCGCGAGAAACTCCGCTTCCGGAACGTATCCCGCCTGATCGAGTGCGCGCTGGCGCGAGCCCGCGACGCGGATCCACTGCGCGGCATCGACGAAGCAAAACGGGACGTTCGCGACGTTCGCCTCGACGCCCCGCGCCTCGAGTTCCGCCGCGGCGGCCTGCGTCCAGGCGAGTGCGTCTGCCGCCGCGGCCGCGTTGAGCGCCGGCGCGTTCTCGGCGAACGGATCCCATGGGGATAGGTCGACCCGCACGACGCCGGTCTCGGCGATCGTGGCCGCGGCTTCGACGGGAGAGAGTTCCGGCACGGGTGGGACGGGCAGCCTCAAGCGCACCGGAAGGCCGAGATCGCGGCAGGCGGTGAACCACGGCCGGAGCGCGCCGGGATCGAACGCGCGGGGCGTGAGATGGACATCGAAGAGGCCAAGGCGCGCGAGCGACTCGAGACGGTAGGGGAGGATGGCCGCGTCCGTGCGAAGCGAGAGCCGCAGATCGATGGCCGCCGCGCTCGGGAGCAGGTCTTCGAGGACAGCGACGGCGTCGCCGTTCGCCAGCACGTCAACCTTGTCCGTCTTGAACGCGTGCCGGCTGAGCCGGAGCCAACGCTGCACGTCGACGACGCGGAACGGCCGGCCGTGGCGGTTGTGCGCGGTGACGAGTCCGCGGGTGGGCGGAAGGCGCTGCTCGCGCACGCGAAGTCGAGGAATCGAAACGGGTTCTGCGCCCTCGGCGGGCAACGACCGTGTCATACTAACCGCCTATTGGGAAAGGACTTAGCGCGCAGTCAAATGATAACCGCGGGACCGCCGTTGAATCAAAGATACGCTGTTTACGCGGCCGATTCGCCCAGAATCTCGGACACGGCGGATCGCGGGAACCGGCGGTGTTCGGGGAACCGCCCCGCTTCGAGCGCGGCGGCGTACTGCGTGAGGAGATCGCGCCCACCCTGCTTGCCGAGGGCGCTGGTCACCGCGGACAAGAGATCGTGATGCGACGGCGGAAGGAGCGGGAGCATCAGGTTGCCCTGCTTCCACTCGAAGCCCGCAAGCCGGTGCAGCAGCGTAACCGCATCGAGACGTTCCCACAGCATCGGACAACTCGTGAACCAGAGTTCCGGAACGCTTCGCGCCTGAAGCGCAAGCCGGAGCGATCCGCGCGCAATGTCCGGCGGCGGCATCGCGCGCCGCGCCGCGGGATCGAATGCACGCAGGCACAGCTCGACGATCCGGCGCCGGACATGATCGGTGTCGTGCCGGGTGAGGAGTTTCGCGATAGGGCTGCCTGTCGCGAGTTGATCGGTATTGCCGAACGTGCACGGCTGCGCTTCGGGCAGCGGACGCGTGAGGTAGGCAGGAAGCGTGCGATGCATCTCGCTGCGGCCGCGGCGGTCGGGCTGGAACACGTTGCCCGACGAAACGATCGCCGGCGCATTCTTCGGTAGTCGCGGCGCGAGCCACGTCAAATTGCGAATCTCGGACTTGAGCACGTCGCCGCGATCCCGATCGTTTCGTGCGGCGACCAGCCGGAACGGGATCGGGTGTTTGCCCGATTGCGTCCGCACGTGCAACGAGAACTCGATGGCGTAATCACTGACATGAAGGAGCCGGCCGGTAGCGCCCGTAATTTGCGCGCCCTTTGGCAGCGCCGCGGTGAGCATGCGCAGGCGTCCGCGTTCGATCGTGAACTGGATGCACTGCGCGAGCGTGTCCGGGCCGACGACGCCTGGGAGGGTCGCACCGCGGCTAAGGGCGGAGTCGATGGACCACGAGAACCGGATCGGGCGTCGCGATTCAGCTGACGTCTTGGGTTGGCGGGTGGTGCGAGGGCGTTTTGTCGGGTATGGCATGAGCGTAGAGATAGCAAGAGCGAGAGGAAGATTGCCAACTGGCAACGCACCGCGGCTAGGAGGATTTCAGGAGAAACTCGAATTTATTAGTTTCAACCGTAAATCGTGCAGTTGTCGGGTAATTGATTGACAGAGACACGTGTTTTTACCCTTGACGTTCCGCCCGCGGAAGAAATACCATACTGCCCATGGGCGTAGTCGAGCCGCGCCTCACGCGTTGGCTACGCTGAAAGGCTGGGCTGCAATCCGGCTACCCAACTGGTCAGACGTGCGCAACAGAGAGGAGGTTTAATTCGCGCGGTGTGTGTCGTGGTTCGAATGTTCGATCGCGACGCGAAGGAGTTGCTGACCACGGTACGGTGAGTGCCCAGTAAACGCTAGGACGAGTTTCGTGGCTGGTGCCGCGGCGCTCGAAGCAACATGGAATTCATGGGTCATTAATACGGCGTCATTCAAACGAAGGAAACACAAATGAAGAGAAAAGGTTTCACGCTAATCGAGCTCTTGGTGGTTATCGCCATCATCGGCATCTTGGCGGCGATCCTGCTTCCGGCGCTTGCGCGCGCCCGCGAAGCGGCCCGTCGTGCCAGCTGTCAGAACAACCTGAAACAGATCGGCCTCTCGCTCAAGATGTACTCGAACGAGTCCAAGGGCGAGAAAATGCCGCCGAACACGTTCATGTGGTTCTGGTCTACCCAGGAACCGCGGAACTCGGCGAACAATACTGACACCGGCAACTTCATGACAACGTTCACGCCCCGCGTGACCGTCATGTACCCCGAGTACATGCCGGATCCAGCTATCCTGATCTGCCCGTCGGATTCGGATAATGACTTGGTCAATGCAGACCAGGCGAATTGCATCGCGTACAACGACACGTTCCCGTGTCCGGGCGGTACCAACGACAACGGCGATATGGGTGATGCGGACGACAGCTACACCTACCTTGGTTGGGTGTTCGACAAGTTCGAGAAGTCCCAGACGCTTGGCGACATCGTGTATCTTGATGGTAACCAGCCGGGCGGCTATTTCCCGATCTCGACGATTCTCAACCTCGCCGGTCTCACGGATGATTACACGGGCGTCATCGCGCCGTCGCAGCCGACCCAGGTGTTCAACCAGTTCCTGTTCAGCCAGATCGTGAACTGCTACGGTAACGCCCAGAGCGGGACCTTGGCGACCGCTATCACCGGTCAGGACTGCATGAATAACCAGGCCGACCAGGACTGGGGCAACATCGCCGATCCGGATGACACGACCATTCCGTACGGTGTGGGCGATTCGGAGACAATCTTCCGCCTCCGCGAAGGTATCGAACGTTTCCTGATCACGGACATCAACAACCCGGGCGCGAGCGCGCGGGCACAGTCCGAGATCTTCATCATGTTCGATAACGTGGCGACGGTCGCCGCAGAGTACAACCACGTTCCGGGTGGTTCGAACGTGCTGTACCTCGACGGTCACGTCTCGTTCGTCCGTTACCCCGGCCCGGCGGACAGCCCGGTCACGGTCGCGGCCGCGCAGTTCTTCGGCACGGTCAGCCAGGTCTGATTCTCTGGCCGACGTAATAATCGCTAGCATTTAGTCTCCGCCCCGCGACCTGAAAGGGTCGCGGGGCGGATTTCGTGTAATAGCACTTTGGCCGCCGGATTCGCGCGGACAGCCAGCGATCGACCGATCGCGCCGGTCTCATTTATAGGCGCCAGCAACGTCTCGAACTTCCCGGTGTCAGGATAACGCCTCGTGCTACGCTGCAAGAGGCGATAGTTCGTCCTCCCACTGCCGCAACCCATTCTCCTTCGCAGTCCGATCGGCTCGACGCAATCTGCTCGCGCAACCGAGTTTGTAGAGTGATCGGCGTCTTGTCTCACACAGGATTTGATTAAGACCGTTTAGCCTCGGCACTCAGTTCTTAGAATCACGAACAATTAGCCGATCACCGTCTTTCTGAAGCACATTCGAGCAGTTGGCGCTGCGCCAATCGAATAACAGATCGAAATACTCTCCATTCCAGAAATCAAAATTTATGTGAATTAATTGACTTTAGATCTGATCACATCAGAGAAGAGATCTGGATGACCATAGATCTCGCGTCGGTGAATTCGATGGACAGTTCTTCGCTATCAGTGAAATTCAACCATTTCGATTTAATCGCGTAAAACATATTCACGAAAGTTCTTGTGCAATTCCTGCTCGCGACATATTATTGATCCGGCTTGCTGGCGTTAACCGCGCTCGTCGGGGGAATCCGAGGACAGCCCGCCAAGTGCGGTGTGCCGGTAGTATGTTATAGTAATATAGTAATAACTAACTAGTGGTAACAAAAGGAGTCATTCATGAAGAAACGCAGTGGCTTTACCCTGATCGAGCTGTTGGTCGTGATCGCGATCATCGGCATCCTGGCGGCGATTCTGCTGCCGGCGCTCGCCCGCGCGCGTGAGTCGGCGCGCCGCGCGAGTTGTCAGAACAACCTCAAGCAAATGGGGTTGACGTTCAAGATGTACGGAAACGAGTCCAAGGGCGAACGGTGGCCGGCCATCGCGTTCTACTGGCCGATCAACCCGAATGAACCGCGCACGACCGGAGCGAACGCCTCTACCGGCGTGGTGCAGACCAGCTTCTCGGCGCGGGTCACAACGCTGTATCCGGAGTACATGCCGGATCCGGCGATTCTGATCTGCCCGTCGGACTCGGACAATGATCTTAGCCAGGCGGAGAGCGCGAACTGCATCGCGATGGCCGACAATTTCCCGTGCCCGGGTGGTGACGGGGACAACGGCGACCTCGAGAACGCAGGCGACAGCTACGCGTACCTCGGCTGGGTGTTCGACAAGCTGGAAGTCAATCAGCTCCTGGGCGACTGCCCGACCTGCGATGCCGGCGAAAACACGCTCGATGTCGCGACGATCCTCGGCCTTGTGGGATCGACGGGCAACTGGGCGGCCGTTGAGGCCCCGACCCAGACGACGCAGGTGTTCGAATACCTGTGGAACGACTGGATCTTCGATTGCACGCCGCTAGGCACGAACTGGATCGCGCGTCAGGACTGCACCAACAACGCAAGCGATCGCGACGCAAGTCCGATTGTGAATCCTGACGACACCAGCTTGCCGTTTGGGACGGGCGACTCGGACACGATCTTCCGTCTCCGCGAAGGCATCGAACGCTTCCTGATCACGGACATCAACAACCCGGGCGCGAGCGCGCGGGCGCAGTCCGAGATTTTCGTGATGTGGGACATCACGTCGACAGTGGCGTCGGGCTTCAACCACGTTCCGGGCGGTTCGAACGTGTTGTACTTGGACGGTCACGTCAGCTTCATCCGCTATCCCGGTCCGGAAGACAGCCCCTTGAACAAGGGCTTCGCGCAGTTCGCGGGTGGATCGGCGAACTTGTAATCCAAAGTCGTGTAGAAGTTAGCTCGCTAGCAAGCCAAGGGCTCCCCGGGAGGGAAACCTCCCGGGGAGTTTTGCATTTCGTATCTTGACGTCGCGATTGCACCCCAATCGAGGAGTCATTTTCTGGACAATATGGCTCGAGGTTCAACCGATTTTATCGGTTTTCCGGTAATTATCATACAGACTGTAATAAGTCGAACAATGCTACATTCAATAAAGTGCTGTACAACGTCTAAATTATTCGATAGATTAACTGCTGCTTCGTGGCTGAGGCGCGATGCAAGTGAAGTCGGTTTTCATCTGTCATGGCAAGTCGGTGCAACATGGGAGTGGGCTTGTCGCCCGCTCCAAACGAAGAGCAAAGGAGTCATTCATGAAGAAACGCAGTGGCTTTACCCTGATCGAGCTGTTGGTCGTGATCGCGATCATCGGCATCCTGGCGGCGATTCTGCTGCCGGCGCTCGCCCGCGCGCGTGAGTCGGCGCGCCGCGCGAGTTGTCAGAACAACCTCAAGCAAATGGGGTTGACGTTCAAGATGTACGGAAACGAGTCCAAGGGCGAACGGTGGCCGGCCATCGCGTTCTACTGGCCGATCAACCCGAATGAACCGCGCACGACCGGAGCGAACGCCTCTACCGGCGTGGTGCAGACCAGCTTCTCGGCGCGGGTCACAACGCTGTATCCGGAGTACATGCCGGATCCGGCGATTCTGATCTGCCCGTCGGACTCGGACAATGATCTTAGCCAGGCGGAGAGCGCGAACTGCATCGCGATGGCCGACAATTTCCCGTGCCCGGGTGGTGACGGGGACAACGGCGACCTCGAGAACGCAGGCGACAGCTACGCGTACCTCGGCTGGGTGTTCGACAAGCTGGAAGTCAATCAGCTCCTGGGCGACTGCCCGACCTGCGATGCCGGCGAAAACACGCTCGATGTCGCGACGATCCTCGGCCTTGTGGGATCGACGGGCAACTGGGCGGCCGTTGAGGCCCCGACCCAGACGACGCAGGTGTTCGAATACCTGTGGAACGACTGGATCTTCGATTGCACGCCGCTAGGCACGAACTGGATCGCGCGTCAGGACTGCACCAACAACGCAAGCGATCGCGACGCAAGTCCGATTGTGAATCCTGACGACACCAGCTTGCCGTTTGGGACGGGCGACTCGGACACGATCTTCCGTCTCCGCGAAGGCATCGAACGCTTCCTGATCACGGACATCAACAACCCGGGCGCGAGCGCGCGGGCGCAGTCCGAGATTTTCGTGATGTGGGACATCACGTCGACGGAAGCGTCGGGCTTCAACCACGTTCCAGGCGGTTCGAACGTGTTGTACCTGGACGGTCACGTCAGCTTCATCCGCTTCCCCGGCCCGGAAGACAGCCCGCTGAATAGGGGCTTCGCGCAGTTCGCGGGCGGAGCGGCGAATCTGTAATCCGGATTTAGGGTAAGTACACGACTCAGCCCGAAAGCACTCTCCCCGGGAGGGAAACCTCCCGGGGTTTTTCTTTTGGAGTGGAGGAACTCAGTCGCGTAGTTCGAGCGGATGCGACACGCGGAGTCCGGTGCCCTGTTCGAGGTGGATGCGGCAGACGCTGCTCTCGGTAACGATTTCGTCCACGCCGCTGTCCTTGAACAGTTTGAAGAGGGGCTCGCCGACGGCGTTCGCCAGGTCGAATCCCAGGAGGCCTTCCTTCATGCCGAACGTGCCGCCCATCCCGCAGCACGTGCCCGTTTCGATGCGCTTCACTTCCGCGCCGCGCCGCCGCAGCCATTCCGTCGCGGCCGTGCCGCTGCCGAGCGGGCGCTGGTGGCAGGAACAGTGGAACCCGAATTTGCGCCCCGCGAAGGGCTTTTCAGCCGGCTCGCCCTCGATTTCCATCAAATACGGGAAGAATTCGCGCGTACGTGAGGCGACCGCCGCCGCGTCCGCGTTGTCCGGCAGCAGCTTCAGGTAGGAGTGCTCCAGCGCGTATACAGCCGTGGGCTCGAGGCTGACAATGTCGTAGCCCTCGCGGGCGAGCGGCGCGAGCAGCCGAACGTTTTCGGCCGCGACCGACCGCGCGCGATCGACGTCGCCGTACGCAAGGAACGGGTAGCCGCTGGGCTTCTGATCCGGCACGATAACTTCGCAGCCGGCGCGCTCGAGCAGTTCGATGGCGCGCAGGCCCAGCTCCGGCGCGTTGTAGTTCGCATAGACGTCGGCGAAAAACGCGACTCGGCGTCGCGCGGCCCCGGTCCGGGTCGAGCCGCGCTTGCGTGCCCGCGCCATCAGCGTCGGCCGGCTGAACTTCGGCAGGCGCCGGCGCTTGTCGAGCCCGGTGACGGCCTCGAGTACCGCGCGGAACAGCCGGTTCTCGAGCGTCCAATTCGCGATCGGCGCAAACGCGCTGCCGAGCGCCGCGAACCGGTCCGCGGCCATCATCGTGCGTTCGGCGCGCGTGGGCGGGCGGGTATCGCGGCCGCGCTGCTTCACTTCGGCAATCATGAACGGCATGTCGATTTCGGCCGGGCAGATTTCCTTGCAGAGTCCGCACGAAATGCAGAGAGGCGCGAAGTTGGCCGCTTTGTCGACCCCGTGCGTCCCCGCCGTCCACGGAATCCCGATCGGCCCGGGGTAGATGTGGCCAAACGTGTGCCCTCCGACCACGCCGTAGGTCGGACAGATGTTCATGCACGCGCCGCACCGGATGCAGTTGAGCGCCTCCTGCATGATGGGATCGTTCCGCATCGCCGTGCGCCCATTGTCGAGGATGACCAGGTGCGACTCGCGCGGACGCGGCGCGCCTTCGCCGAGAGGCGAGCGGCCGTGCATCCACGTCACGTAGGTCGTCGGGCATTGGCCTGTCGCGCTCACGGGATGCGCAAGTACCATCAGCAGCGCGTCGTCAATCGTGTCCACGATCTTCTCGCGGCCCATCACGCAGATGTGACAGTCGCCAATGCTCGACACCAGTCGCGCATTCCCCTCGTTCGTCTCGATGACGATGCCGCCCGTCTCCGCGATGCCGATGTTCGCACCCGTCAGGCCGATGTCCGTGTTGAGGAAGATCGGGCGCAGATACGCGCGCACGACGCGCATGATCTCGTCGATGTCGTTCGGCA
>CAYUZD010000104.1:8058-10314 GCA_964449475.1 uncultured Nitrospirales bacterium | reverse complement strand
TTCTTGACGACTTCCTCGTACCGCGGCGTGTGCACGTCGCAGATGGCCGCGAGGTCGCACCCGTCCTGGTACGCGAGTGAGTACGCGTGCGCGCGGCCCATCCCGCCGCACCCGATCAGCGCCAGCCGCACCGTGTCATTCGGCCCGACGCGCGCCGCCGACGCCCTGCGCGTTGGCATCAGCGCAAGCCCCGCCGCGCCTCCAATCATGCCCTTTAGAAATCTGCGGCGAGTGAGGTGAGGGGTGAGCATCGCGGCGTCGCTCCTTGTTAGCACTGTCTGCCCGGAAAATCCTTTGACCGGATTGACTCGGGCGGGACATGAATGGTGTAACGGATTCACGAACTCCGGCCAAGGTTCAGAATTTGAAAAACGACCATTCAGGCTCAAGGCCGAGCATGGCCTGTCCCACTGATTCGTATCGGCTCTGACAGATAAAGGCGTGCTGGGTGTTGACGTGAACATTCCGAAAATACTTCTGAAAATTGTACTCGTTCCGGATGCCGGAGGCCCCAACGGCCGTGTGCACAATGTCGACGGCCTCTGCGGCGGCCAGTGCGGCGTTTGTGCCGGCAAGCTGGAATTTGCAACGCTGCGGCATCTCTGCCTTTATGCCGTTGAGCGCATCGGACCAGGCATCATCAAACACGGTATGCAGATAGGCGCGGGCTGCCTCAAGCCGCACCTCGGCTTGCGCAAGCTGCAACTGTACGACGCTTCGATCGCGCATGGTTTTCAATGTATAAGCAGGTGTTTTTCGAGTTGCGAGTTGAATAAGATCGTCTATCGCCGCGCGGGCGATTCCCAGGGCCGGAGTCGCCAGACAGCAGACCCCGGGCCAGATGGACAGCCGGTGCATCGGACCCTTGTAGGCGTCTCCCGGCGTCTCAAGCGGCGCCAACAGCGCGGTCATCGCTTCGGGCACGAAGACATTTTCCATAACAGCGTCGTGGCTGCCCGTTCCGCACAAACCCAGCGTATCCCAGTTCTCGATAATCTGTACATCCCGCGCGGGAGCAAATGTCATGATGGTCACGGGTTCCCCGGCGTCGTCCGTCCGCAACGTGTCGCCGTCGTAAATATGGGCCAGTCCGAGACTCCACGTGGCGTGGTGGCAACCGCTGTTGAATCCGGTGCGTCCCGAGACGCGATAGCCGCCTTTCGTGATAACCGCGTGTCGGGGTGGATTAAACGCCCCGGCTACGATAGTGTCCTGGCTTTCATAAATCTCCTTCGTAGCATCGTCGGCGAACCAAGCCGCAAAGATTTCGCCGCCGTTCGCAAGCTGCAGGTTCCAGCCCGTCGCGCCGTCAATACGCGCGACTTCCTCGAAGATCTGAAACCCCGAAACAGGGTCAAGCTCGAGGCCGCCACGCGACTTCGGACGCCAGAGCCGGTACAGGCCTGCGTCCCGCATGGCCTCCACTACCGGTGTCGACAAACGGCGTTTTTGTTCCGACTCCGGTGCGTGCTTGCGAATAATGGGTTCAATCGCGCGGACTTTCGTCAACAATGCTTCCACATTTGTCTGAGCGCTCGTGCCCATTGCCTCATTCCTCCACGCGTTACATGCTCACAGGATCCGCCCGTGACCGCCACCGGCGGGTCGTTAACCATCGCGGCGTTGCAACGATTCACATCACGGCCTTCTCCACAATACCGACCCCTGTACTTCCTGCAATTCAATACCCGGGCCGGCATAGAAAAACTCCAGGCCGGAAAGCGCGCCCGCCTGGAAGTACGTCACGCGCAGCGGATGCATCCCCTTCTTCAGCGCGATGAACCCGGACTGGCCCTGCATCGTGTGCCGGCCGCCGTTGTCCACCACGAGCCGGTCGCCGAGAAACACCTGGCTGCCGTCGTTCGAGCGCGTGCCGAACGTGTACACGCCGTCCGCGGGCGCTTCGATGTACCCCTCGAACTGCATCGCCATCGCGTCCGTCGCCGGTGCGGCATCGAGCGACACGCGCCCGGTCCAGCCGGCCGCCACGGGCGTCAGCGCGCCGAAATCGGGCAGTTCGTCCCACTGTCCCTCGTAATACGCGTAGTTCACACCCGCTTGCAGCCGCGCCGTCTTCACCGGCGCGACCGGCGTCAGCGTCACCGCACGCATCATCGGCTCGACGAGCTTCGCGTAGTCCGCGAGCGTCTGCGTCGATTCGCGCAGGCTCTCGATCCCGCTGCGCTCGCCCACGGCAAAGAACCGGTCGGCCCGCGCGCGGAACTCCGGCTGCGGCGTCACGGTGTAGCGCGCGTG
>CAYUZD010000104.1:2615-7958 GCA_964449475.1 uncultured Nitrospirales bacterium | reverse complement strand
TTCGTCGTGTACACGTCCTGCTCGAAGATCCCGGTCACGTTGTGCCGCGCGAAGAACCGGATGTTGTCGCCGCGCAGCCGCAGGTTCGGGAACGGCGTCAGGTAATGCGCGAAACTCGTCACGTAATCCCACACCCACAGCCGGTCGCACATGGTGGACCAGCCCTTCACGTCCTCGACGAAGGCCCGGTTCTCGGGGCTGTCGCACTTCTCGAACGAATGCGCGAAGCAACACTCGATGCTGCACAGCCGCACGACGACGTTCTGCGCCGGCCGCATCGTCTTCGGCGGTTTCCGCGTCCATTGGTATGCCAGCGTGTCGATCAGCTTGTCCGGAAACTCCTCGCGCACGGCGTCCGCCACGCAGTTCACGAGGTACAGCACTGGCCCGATCTGCGAGCCTTCGGCCTCCGCCATCGCCGTGCACCGGTCGCACTCGCAGTAGTTGTACCAGTCGTTCTGCGACACGGAGAACACGGTCGCCTCGGGATGTTCCCGCATCCGTTTGCGCACGTCGTCCGTGATGATCCGGATCACGTCCTCGTTCGTCGTGCACAATTGGGACCGATCCCGCAGCCGTTTGCCGTCCACCAGCGAAAAATACTCGGGGTGCGTGTCGAAGTACGTCGCGGGCGGCACCAGCGACTCGAACGTGTGCACGAACCCGAAGTACGTCACCTTCCCGCCGTGCCGCGCGTCCAGGCTAGCCGCGCTGCTGTTCATCCGGTTCCGCGCGGCCCAGTCGCCGTCCCGGCAGTCCGCGGTGAACGGTTCGCGGTACTCGAGCGCCGGCACGTGGCGCACGTCCAGCGCCGGCAGAACGATCGAGGGCGAATCCGGGATCCGGCTCACTTCCGGCGTGAACCACCGGCAGCCCAGGTGATCCTCCAGCAGCGCGTACACGCCGTACAGCGTCCCGCGCGGCTCCCCGCCCGCGATGTACACGCGCCCGCGGCGCGTTTCGATCGCGTAGCCCTCCTGGCCGAGTCCGTTGGTGTCGATGCCGCGCGCCGCACGCCCAAGCACGATGTCGCCGTAGTGCGTTTTTTGTCCCGCTGTTACGACCGGAATCTCCGCGCCGACCATCTCGCCCAGAAACCGCTGCAATTCCTCCGCCGCATACCGCTCCGTCTCGGTAGCGTCCTCCGCGATCAGCACCCGCGTCCGCACGTCTCCGTTCACCGCGAGCTGCACCGACCCCCGCGGCGCATGTGTAGCGCACCCCATCAATGCGCACGCGCCCATCAAAATGAAGCACGCCTGCGCCGCAAGCCCGCATCGACGATTGTCTTTGCGAGGAGCGGGGTCTGCGACGAAGCAATCTCTTCCAGCGGCCAGTTTGTTCATCTCACCACCCCTTCGCTCTTAAACGCGTCAATTTCGCTCGCACTGAACCCCGCCTCGCGCAACACCTCGTCCGTATGCTGTCCAACCGTCGGCGGCGGCGACTGAATCGCGCCCGGCGACGCGCCCATCTTCAACGGCACGCCCGAAACGCGCATCGGCCCGATCGCGGGGTGCTCGAGCACGGCCACCATGTCCATCGCCGCGACCTGCGGATCGTCGAAGAACTCCGCATACGTCTGCGCCGGTGCGCACGGTACGCCCTTCGCCAGCAAAATTGTTTCCCACGCTTTCGTCGTCCGCGTCTTGAGCCTGCCGACGATCGCCTTCGTGAGTTCCTCGGCGCACGCGACGCGCTGCGGGTTCGTCTTGTAACGCGCGTCGGCCGCGAGTTCCGGCGCGCCGATCGCCTCGCACAACAACTGCCAGAACCGGTCGGTGCCGATCGCGAGAAAAATGATGTCGTCCTGCGTCTCGAAGAAGTTGTAGGGGAAAATGCCGAACGGCGGCTCCTCCTCGCGGTCGAGCGCCTGCACGAACATGTGCGACTGGAGCGCCATGGCCGCCTGCAACAACGACGTCTCGATCTTCTGCCCCTGCCCGGTCCGTTCGCGGTGGTAGAGCGCCGCCAACAGCCCGCTCGCGCCGATCAGCGCGGACCCGAAGTCCGAGATCGCCACGGAACAGATCCCGACGCTTTTGCAGTACCTCAGGTTGCCCTTCGCCGCGCCGCTCAACGCCTGCAGGATGGGGTCGTACCCCGGCCGCGCGCCGTACGGCCCGACCGTCCCAAACGCCGTAATCGACAGGTAGATCAATTTCGGATTCAGCGTCTTGAGCGTGTCGTAGCCGATCCCCAGCTTCGCCGTCACGCCCGGCCGGAAGTTTTCGACCACGATGTCCGCCGTCCGCGCGAGCCGGTGCACGGCGTCGCGCCCCGCCGGACTCAGGATGTCGATCGCGAGACTCCGCTTGCTGCGGTTCCAACCCTGGAAAAACCGGCTCTCGCCCGCCAGAAACGGCCCCCACGACCGCGCCGCGTCGCCCTCGATCGATTCGATCTTGATCACGTCCGCGCCGAGGTCGCCGAGGTACTGCGCCGCGTACGACCCGGCGATGAAGCTCGAAAAATCGAGGACGCGGATGCCCGTGAGCGGGCCGGAGGGCGAGCTGGGTTTTTCGGTCATGCGCGAGCGCCGGAAGTTGAGATACGACCCGCGAACATATCCGATGCCGCCGCTGCGTGTCTAATTACCGGTGCGAGCGGGACGCTGCTATCCGTAGCGCCGCCGTCCCGGCGGCATCACGCTACTGAAGCTTTTCTACTCATCGTCGCCGTCCGTTGGCTCAACGAATTTGTCCAGTCCCGCGAACGGCCGGTTCTCGAGCGGCCCCTCGCTGTGCACATCGCGGGAACCCGCCCCGTGGTATCCGCTCGACGCGGACTTCTGATGCTCGTCCACGTGACAGTAGGCGCACAGCAACTCCCAGTTGCTGCCGTCCGCCGGATTGTGGAAGTGGTTCCCGTCCTTGTGGTGCACGGTCAGGTCGCGCAGGTCTTTCCCCGAAAACGATCGCCCGCACCGCCCGCACACGTGCGGAAACAGTTTCAGCGCCTGCTCGCGGTACCCCTGCGCCCGCTCCGCCTGTTCCCGCCGGATTTTCTCCAGCAACTGCCGCCGGCGCTCGGGGTCGGGTTTGGATTTCCGGCGCCGCATCATGCCCGCCCCGCTTCCGCGCTACAGTCCGCGCACCTTCCAGCCGCTCCGGTACTTCCGCCGCAGCCAGTCGTTCGCGTCGCGCGCGTTCGTGAACCGCATGCGCTCCGCGTTCCACTCGAGCCGCTTGCCCGGGAACCGCCCCGCGATGTTCCCCAGCAGCACCGCCTCGGCCAGCGGACCCGAAAAATCGAACCCCGCGCCCGCGGTCCCGTTGCCCAGCGCCGCCTCAACGAACTCGTGGTAGTGGTTGCGCGGTTCCAGCGCCGGCCGCGGATAGTTCTGGAACTTCTCGACGGGATGCAACTCGGGATGCGCGATATGCGGCAGCACCAGCGTGCCGTCCTCGCCGATGATCATCGATCCGCTGTTCGGCAGGTTGTAGTCGTCCGCGAGGTGCGGTGAGGTGCGCTTGTCCGGCTGCTTGCCGCCGTCGCTCCAGCTCGCGCGGATCGTTTCGCCAACCGTCATCGCGCTGCCCGCGAACTCGTAATCGATCACCGTCCACGCCGGCCACACTTCGTCGTACCGGCTTTCGACCTCCGCGGAAAGCGAGAGCGGCGTCAACACGCCCAGCGCGGTGAACACGGGATCGAAAATGTGACAGCCGAAGTCGCCGGTCGCGCCGGTCCCGAAGTCGCGCCACCGCCGCCACTCGAACGGATGGTACACGCCGTCCTTGTACGGCCGCTCGGGCGCGGTGCCGAGCCAGTGGTCCCAATCGACGCCGTCGGGCACCGCGTCCACGCCTTCGGGCCGCGCGCCACCCTCGCGCGAATAGCTCGCGCTGCTCCACGAATGCCACTCGACCACCTTGCCGATCGCGCCGTCCCGGATCCACTGCACCGCCGTCCGGTAAAAGTCGTGCGCGTGAATCTGGATCCCCATCTGCGTGACCACGCCCGCCTCGCGCGCCGCCAGCGTCAGTTGCCGCGCCTCGTGCACGTCGTGGGTCAGCGGTTTCTGACAGTACACGTGCTTCCCCGCGCGGATCGCGCTCAGCGCCACCGCCGCGTGCATGTGATCCGGGATCGCGACGTTGACCGAGTCGATGTTGCCCGCCTCGCGATCGAGCATCTCGCGCCAGTCGCGGTACAGCCGCGCGCCGGGATGCGCCTGCGCCGCCTGATCGAGCGCGCGCTGATCGACGTCGCACAGCGCGACGATGTCCACCTTGCCGCTCGCGTCGATCTCGCCGCGGTCACTCCGGCCCATGCCCATCACGCCGACGCACGCGTGCTGCAACCGGCCAGAAGGCGGCGCCGCCCAACTCCACCGCGGCAGCATCAGCGACGCCGCGGCGCCCGCCGCCGCCTGTTTCAAAAAACTCCTGCGCGAGCGGCCGCCCACGCCCTTTGACTCTTGACTCATACGACCGGTCCCCGATCCCAATGAAATCCGATCCGCCACGATACGCCGATCCGCGCCCGATGCGAAATCTCTCTTCCCCCGGGTGCCACGTCTAAGCGATGTCCAGCTTAGGCGTGGTCTTCACGCTTGGGGTGTCATTCACGCGAAGGCGGGAATCTCGTCAACCGATCGCCGTGTCCTTGACCCGAACGACAATCCCAATCCGCGTCAGGTTCGCCGGAAACTCGCTCACCGAGAACCGCACCAGCTTCACGTCGTGCCCGCCCTCCGCCGCGATCCGCCGCATTGCCTCAACCGGCAGCGGCCGGTACGAATACAGCCACGCGACGAACCGGCCCATGATCCCCGAATTCATCTCAAGGTTGATGAAGTAGCCGCCCGGTCTCACCAGCGCCAACAACTCGCGCGTGGATTGCTCGACGTCTTTCGCGTACCCCAGCGCGCCGCCCACGCTCACTATATCGAACGAACCGCTCTCCAACAGTTGCACGCGTCCGTCCGGATGCGTGACCTTCCGCGGCTCGCTCAGGTCGGATTGCGCCACTGTCAGCCGCGCGTCCTCGATGCCCTGGTCGCGCGCGTTCAACCGCGTTTCCTTGAGAAAGTTTTCCTGCAAATCCGTCGCGAGCAGTGTCGACAGCGCGCACCGCCTCATCAGCCGCAACCCCACGATCCCGCTGCCGCAAGCCACGTCCAGGATCCGCGCGCCCCGCGGAAACTCCAGATCCAGCCGGTCCAGAAAACGGCTCAGTCCCCGCTCATACCCGAGCAGTTTGAGGAACGCCGCGTAGATGTTGGAGAGCTTATAAAGAAAAATCATTTTCGATTCGTCAAACGGAGAAATTCACGCGCAGCCCATGGCCGAAACGTCCGGAACGGCACAGCGCAACGGGGAGGACGAACGAGAGCCG
>CAYUZD010000104.1:0-2515 GCA_964449475.1 uncultured Nitrospirales bacterium | reverse complement strand
TCGTCGAACCACTCGCACATCGCCCAGTACCGGGCAACGTGCGGCGATCGGCCGGGTTGTTCATATCGCGAAAGTATCCGCTCCGGCGGCGTATGCGGCTCGTGCGGCATGAACGGCGCGTACCAGACGAAGAACGGCTGTTCTCCGCGGGACTCGATAAAGTCGAATATGGGACGAAGTCCTTCGCGCCCGATCGTCAGCCCATCGTCGCCGTGCCGTCCGCCCCGCGCGGGATCGCCGTGGGTCATCCCGTGCGTGAATCCGCCGAGCGCAAACGACCCTTCCCACCATTTGCCCGTCTGCAGGCTCGTGTAGCCGCGCTCCGTCAGCAGGTCGGGTACCGTGTCGCAGCGCTGGATATGCGCCAGCATGTCTGCCCGATCGGTGCCCGGCGGCGGGTCGTTTGACGTGATGCGGTGCTGGTGCGGGTACAGCCCGGTAATCAACGACGCGAGGCTGCAACGGCACAAGCTCCCAGGAACGTAGCCCCGCGTAAACGTGAGACCGTCAGCCGACAAGCGGTCGATATGTGGCGTCCGAATGGCTTCGTGGCCCATGAACCCGAAGTCCGTCCAGGCCTGATCGTCCGCCACGATCAGAATCACGTTCGGCGGAGTTTCCGAGGCCGCGCCTGCCCGCGCGGACGCAATGACAGCAATGAAACCGAGAACCGTGCGGAGCGCGGCGTGTCCCCCCATTCGTTCGGACGAGCTCACAGTTCCTGGATGCGGATGTTCCGCCACTTCACCGACATCGGCTCCGTCTTGTCCCCGACGCCGTGTACCTGCAACCCGATGAACCCCTTCGCCGTCATGTCGTCCTTGAGGTCCGCGCGCATCTCGCCGTTCAGCCACGTCTGGATCGAGTCGCCCCGGCACACCACCCGAACCGTGTTCCACTCGCCGTTCTTGTACAACTTCTTGCCCGCCTCGCCGAAGGATTTGCTCCACGCCTCGTCGTTCTTGTCCGGGAACAACCAGCCGCGCCGCGCTTCGTCGTAGATCCCCGCCGACCAGTCCCGCTCCTGCGCCTCGTCCTCGAGCTCGCACTGATACCCGTGCACGCGCCCGTTCTTGAACTCCGGCAGACTCAGCCCACGGATCATCACGCCCGAGTTCAGGTCCGGGTGGCCGAAATACTCGAACTCCAACTCGAAATCGCCGAACTCTTCCGTCGTACACAGGAACGAATTGGGCTCCTTCGGCACCGACGTCCCCACGATCTCGCCGTTCACCGCCTCGAACTTCGCCTGGCCGTTCTTCAGTTCCCAGCCGGTCAGGTCCTTCCCATTAAACAGGTCGCGCCAGCCGTCCTCGGCCGACGCAACGTTCAGGCAAATCAGTACCGACGCCACGCCCGCTGCAATCCGCATCACACACCTCGCATCCAGCTCGCATCATCCAATGGCGCCCGTATCATAGCCCAAAAGCCCCGGTCCTTCCGCACTGGCCTTGACCCCGCGCGATGTGCCACGATCTGGACTTTCCGAACCGTCCTGCAAAGCGAGGCCCACATGAAAACGTCACGCCGATCCTTCCTCAAGCAAGCTGCCGCTCTCTCCGCCGCGCCCTTCCTCCTGCCCTCCAGCATCTGGGGCGCGAAGACTCCCCCCAGCGCACGCATCACCATGGGATTCATCGGCATGGGTAAGCAGAACAGCGGCCTGATGAACAATTTCATCAACCAGCAGGACGTCGAAGTCCTCGCCGTGTGCGACGTGGACACCACCCGCCGCGAACACGCGCACCGTCTCGCCAACGAGTTCTACGCCGGCAACCCCGATCGCGGCCGGGGCAACGTCGCCGCCTACAACGACTTCCGCGAACTCATCGCCCGCGACGACATCGACGCTGTCTGCATCGCCACGCCCGACCACTGGCACGCGATCCAGACCGTCGCCGCGCTCGAATCCGGCAAGGACGTTTACTGCGAGAAACCGCTCACCCACAACATCCACGAGTCCATCGCCGTGATGAAGGCCGTCAAGAAAAACCGGCGCGTCCTCCAGACCGGCTCCATGCAACGCTCCTCGCGCGAGTTTCGCGTCGTCTGCGAACTCGTTCGCAACGGCGTCATCGGAAACGTCAGCCACGTCGAATGCAGCTTCGGACCTCCGGGGCGCCCCTGCGATCTCCCCGCCGAAGACCTCGAGCCCGGCCTCGACTGGGACATGTGGATCGGCCCAGGCCCGATGCGACCCTACAGCTCCGTCCTCAGCCCCCGCGGCATCCACGACCACTTCCCCGACTGGCGCAACTTCAAGGAGTACGGCGGCGGCATGGTCTGCGACTGGGGCGCGCACCATCTCGACATCGCCCAGTGGGGCCTCGGCATGGACGAAAGCGGACCGATCGAAGTCCGCCCGCCCGACGATCCCAAGGCGACCTCCGGCGCAACGATGCTCTACAAGGGCGACATCACCGTTCTCCACCAGGACGGTTTCGGCATCGATTTCCACGGCGATCTGGGCGAAGTAAAGGTCAACCGCGGGCGCTTCGAGTTCCATCTCGCCGGA
>CAYUZD010000103.1:7095-10320 GCA_964449475.1 uncultured Nitrospirales bacterium | reverse complement strand
CCTGCAACCGAACGGATCGCTCGCGACAGCGGCGCCCGCCGAGTTGAACGACCCGTCCGTGTATCCGTTCGACCCTGCCAACCCGGTCGCGACGGTCGGCGGCGCGAACCTGGGCGGCGAACTCGGGCCGATGGACCAGCGCGCGATCGGCGATCGGCCGGACTATCTTCGCTTCGAGACCGAGCCGCTTGCCGAGGACGTCGTCGTCGCGGGGCACGTCACCGTCGAACTGTGGGTCGCGACGGACGCGCCCGACACGGATTTCATGGCCAAGCTCGTCGATGTCTATCCGGACGGCTACGAGGCGCTGGTGCTCGACAATCCGTTGCGCGCGCGATACCGGTTCGGGCGAAATCCGGGGGACGTGAAGATGATGACGCCCGGCGTACCGGAGAAGATCGAGATTGACCTGTGGAGCACGGCGATCACCTTCGAGAAGGGGCACCGCATCGCGGTGCATGTGTCGTCCAGCAACTACCCGCGGTTCGAGGTGAACGCCAACACCGGCGAAGCACCTGGCGACGCGACCCTGACGCCGCGCATTGCGAACAATTCCATTTACCACGACCCGCAGCATCCGAGCGCGATCGTGTTGCCCGTCGTGACGGAGACGCATGCCGCCGCACGCAACTGATCGGTCAAAACCGGGCCGTGCGCTTGCGGACCATACGGTCCGCGCGCACAACTTCGCGGAGCAATCGGCCAACAAGATTCACAGCGACGAGGTGGCGACCAAGCTGGGCTATCGGGGCGGACTTGTTCCGGGCGTCTCGCTGTTCGCGTACATGTCGGTGCCCGTCGTGCGCGAGTTCGGTGCGGACTGGATTGCCCACGGCCGGATGACGGGCAAGTTCATCGCGCCGGTGTACCACGGCGAACGCGTGCGTGTGACCGCGCAGGTCACGGCGGACTCACCGCTGCAGATCGAGCTGAATCTGTTCAACGAACAGGGCGAACTCTGCGCCGTGGGCGAGGCGTCGCGGCCCGCGGCGCATCCGCCGGTCGATTCCGCGCGGTATCCGCGGCGCCCGATGCCGGCCGGGAAGATCGCCGCACGCATCGATCGCCTTCCAGCGGGCACTCCGCTGGGCTCGTTGCAGATTGATGTAAACGGCGCGGCCTACGGGGGCGAGTTCACGACGTTGCTGGACGAGGTACGCGAGTCCTTGCCGATTTACGCGGGTGAAGGCGCGCCCTGGCACCCGGCGTTGATGCCGATGCGCGCGAACCGCCTGCTCTCCGAAAACGTGGACCTCGGCCCGTGGATCCACACCGCCAGCGACGTCCGGTACCACGCGCTGCCCCGGCGCGGCGAAGAAGTCTGGATGTCCGGACATGTCGCGGAGTCCTACATCAAGCGCGGCCACGAGATCGTCTCGCTCGACCTCGCCGTCCTGGGCGACGGCGACCGCGTCCTCGCCCAGATGACGCACACGGCGATCGTTCGGCCGGCAAAACGCGCTTAGACAAATGCATTTGACACTCTTGACCTAGTGGGAGACCGTGATGGTCCGACAGGTTGCCGCTTTCGCTTTCATTTTGCTCTTGGGGACAGGTTGCGCCACGACTCCACAAGTCCTCATCGAACAAGAGTCGTTGCAACGCGAGTGGACGACCGCACTTCCTTTCGAAAGAGGCGTCGCAGTGCGGGAAGACGACGTCTGGCGCGTGTTCCTGAGATTCCACACCGACGGAAGCCCTATCGTATCCGACGATGAAATAACATACTCGTTCTTGCTTACGGTACCGATAAACGGGAAGGCGACTGATGCGGATCTCTGTTATGCATTCTTCGTGCGGCGACTCCACGGACCACCGTTCGAGGGTTACGCTGACGTGACTAGCGCCAGCGTCAAGAATGACGATGGGAAGACTCTTACGGTGACCTGTACACTGACAAGCACGCTTGTGCATTCTCCGACACCGGACGCCAGGCTAAAAGCAAGTTTTTCAAACGTGAGGGTGCCGGTGTCTGAGACTTACACGGGCTCGGAACTGGAGAGTGTTCAACCGCACGGTTTTGGCCAGTTCTTTCGAGAGAGATTCGCGAAAGGCTGGGAAGGAATCATGACCCCGCCACCGGCAATGGTCGACACTTCCAAGTCCGAGTGATCTAACGAGCCGAATTTCGCGTTACTCCTTAAACCGCCCGCCGGTACAGCGGCACGGTACCGGGATCCCGTTCGACTTCGTCAATATTCGCGACGATCAGTTTCCCGCGCTCGTAGAGGTACTCCATGTGCGCACCGGTCTCGAGGATCGCGAGCAAGATGTGATAGTTCATCCGCTCGCCGAATAGTCCCAACGACGCCTCCACAACAGACTTGGGCGAATCGAGCAGATCGAGCGTGCGGTCGAGCCGGTTCTCGTGGAACGCGAGCGTCGCGTAAATACGCTCGTCGAGTTGCGGCATTTCGTCTTCGTGCGCGCCGAGCCCGATCCGAATGCCGGGGATGCCCCGCGCCTTGCGCAGCGATTCCATGTAGTGCCCGACGCCGGTGTACCGTGTGATCGATTCCGGAGACTGGTTCGGCGTCACGTGCGATAGGACATGGTCCGCCGTGAATAGGATGTCGTCCAGCTTCAGGCAGACCTGCCCCGGACAATGCCCGGGCGTGTGGTACGCCACCAGCGGTCCGCCCAGGATCGGCCCCTCGACAAACATCTCGTCCACCGGCCGCGCCTTGAACGTGTCCTTGGACCATTTGTTCATTTGCACGAGCGCCTCGATCCGTTCGTGTTCGAGTCCCGACCGCTGCAGGAACAGATGGACGTTCGTAGACGAGTACAACAACCGTTCCTTGAAATGCTGGATGACACTGGCATCCAGTTCGTGAATGCACAGGTCGGCCGCGGACTCCTCGATGACGAAGTTGACGCCGCCGAAGTGGTCGATGTGCCCGTGGGTGAGGATGACGCGGTCGATGTCCTTCATCGTCACGGATTCGCCGAATTGGGTTCGCAGACCGTCGAAGCCCGCGACGAGGTCCCGATTCGACTGCTCCCAGCCGGAACCCGTGTCCAGCAGCGTCACCGGGTCCGTCATCACGAGATAGCAGTTCGTCACGTGATTCGGGAAGGCCTCGACCGGCAGCTTGTAGACGGTCGTCCCGCCGGAACTCACGTATTTACGAACGGTCTTGTCGTTGCGCACGCCGCGGTCGGCCTGGCTCGCGCCGTGGCCGCCTCCTGACTCGGGTCAATCGCGAAAGCATACACGAAGCG
>CAYUZD010000103.1:5901-6995 GCA_964449475.1 uncultured Nitrospirales bacterium | reverse complement strand
CTGATGGTGTCCTTCGGGCCCGACCGGGACAGCGCGTGCCGGATGATTTGCGTGACTTCGTCCTCGTTGTAACGGCGATTGGCATGTTCCATCGGCGCGGCTCCCGGCAAATCCTGCCCCCGTAAGCATACTCCCGGCGGGCGTTGAACGAGTATACCGCCCACCGAGGGCGGTTATTCGCTCCGAAGGTACGACTATTCGAATACGGAAACGGTGTCGCCCACCGCGATCCGGCCCGGCTGGAGGACCGATCCGTAGACGCCGCCCCTCATATCCCGCTTGAGCGCCGCCTTCAGGCCCTGGTGGGCCTGGTCCATCCGTTCGCAGGGTTTTGTCTCGCCCAGAATCTCGAGTTCGACCCCGCCGAGCCGCAGACGCTTTTTCATCACGTCCCGTGGATGCAGGCCCGAAACCAGCACGTTTGCCCGGCGAAGGTGCCAAGGAAGTTCGGCGCCGAGCTCGTCTTGCACCTCGGCCCACTGTTCCGCGAACAGCAGCGTTACGCGACGAACCGACGACGCCCACGCGCTGCCCTCGATTCCGTCGTCGCGGATGTTCGCCTCGGCCACCTCGCGCATGGGCGCATAATGGTCCGGCTTGATCGCGATCGCGGTGATTCTGCCATTGGTCACAACCGGTGCCCTCCCGGGTCGTTACAAGTCCCGCGGCCGTATGCGCAGGATACGCGCCCGTTTTGCGCCGGTCGAACGGTTCGGTATCCTGCGCGTTCCTGCATTGACGATTCAGGCTTCAAACCGGAAGGATCGCCCCATGAGCAACGTTCGCATCCAATACCTCCAGGAAATGATTCAATATTCCACCAACCGCACGGCGAAACTCGCCGAGAAGTTCCCGGCGGACAAGCGGCTCGTGCAGATTAAACCCGGCAAGGGCCACGCGCTGTGGCAGGTCGGCCATGTCGCGGTTGCGCTCGACACCATCACGAACCTGTGGATCCTCGGCGGCAAATCGGTCCTGCCGCCGCAATACGCGAAGAAGTTTTCGCCGGGCATCATGGGCGGCGACACACCGTCCGCGAACGCCGCCGACTACCCGGCCTTCGATGAGATCGTCGCGAACTACCGGAAAGTCGC
>CAYUZD010000103.1:4364-5801 GCA_964449475.1 uncultured Nitrospirales bacterium | reverse complement strand
GGGCCGTGAACGGTCCCCCGCCGCTGAAGTCCGCCCCGGTAGACGAGGCGAGCCGCGTCGCACCGCTCGACGTGCTGCGCGGCGTGGCCGTGCTCGGCATCCTGTACATGAACATCCAGAGCTATTCGATGGCCGAGCCGGCGTACGGCAATCCGACGGCCTTCGGCGACCTGACGGGCGCGAACTTCCTCGTCTGGATCACGGGCCATCTGTTCTTTCGCGGCAAGTTCATCGCGATCTTCAGCATGCTCTACGGCGCGGGCATCGTGTTGCTTTGGGAACGCCTGCGCGCCGGAGGCCGGCCCGCCCGGCGCATCCACATCATGCGAAGCCTGGTACTGCTCGCGATCGGCCTCGCCCACGCGTACCTGCTCTGGTACGGCGACATTCTCGTGCACTACGCGCTAGCGGGAATCCTCATTTACCCGCTGCGTCGACTTTCGGTGCGGTGGCTCGCCGTCCTTGGGGTGCTGTTTCTCGCGGTCGAGGTCGGAGTCGACGTCTACCGCCATCGCAACTGGGAGCCGCCCGCGGGCCTCGAGGACGAATACCCCCGCTGGTTCCAGCAATACGAACGCCAGGACATGCGCGCCGAACAGCGCGTGTTCCGGGGCACCTGGATCGAACAGTGGCCGCGCCGCTCGGACTATTCGCTCAATATGCAGACGTTCGGGTTTGTCTTCATGACGTTCTGGTGGACGGGTGGCTTCATGCTGCTCGGCATGGCACTCTACAAATCCGGGTTCTTCGCGGCGTGTCTCGATCCGCGCGCGTATCTGCGCTGGATCCTCGCCGGACTTCTCATCGGGTTGCCGATAACGGCCGCGGAGGTCTGGCATAACTTCGATCTCGGGTGGTATTCGCCGTTCGTCGAGAACTTCGGCTCGATCGGAGTCGATACCGGCAGCATCCTGATGTCGATCGGTATCGCAGCGATCGTAATGCTATGGTGCCAGATCCGCATCCTTGGGGGCCGCGCCGCGCCCCGCACGGACCGCGCGTTCCTCGGTCTCACGCTCTACGACCGGCTTGCCGCATGCGGACGCATGGCGTTCACGAACTACCTCACGCAGACCCTCATCTGCACGACGATCTTTTACGGTCACGGCCTCGGGCTTTTCGGTTACGTCGAGCGCACCGGCCAGTTCTTTGTCGTCTTGGTGCTATGGCTCCTCCAACTTCTCTGGTCGCCGATGTGGCTCCGCTATTTCCGCTTCGGGCCGTTCGAGTGGCTCTGGCGCTCGCTCACCTATTTCCGCCCCCAACCGATTTTCCGGCGTTCCGAACACCGGCCGGTTTCTACCGCTTCTTGACCCGCTCAAATGCCGCGAGCGCCCGCTCTCGCGCCTCGGCATGGTCCACGATGGGCCGCGGATACGTCTCGCCCAGTACCACGCCCGCGTCGCGCAACACGTCCGCCGGTGCCTCCCACGGCCG
>CAYUZD010000103.1:0-4264 GCA_964449475.1 uncultured Nitrospirales bacterium | reverse complement strand
GCGTCGACGATGGGGTATCCCGTTCGCCCGCGCTGCCACGCGCGCAACGCCGCGGGGTCCGTCTCCCACGGAAACGACGCGAATTCGGAGCGCATCGGCTTTGTGGCCGTGTGTGGAAAGTGAAACAGTACATGGTGCGCAAACTCGCGCCAGCCGAGTTCGCGCAGGAACGACTCCGCGCCCTTGCCGCGCGGTTGCGCGCGGCGCGTCTCGTGCCAGATCGTGCGCGGACTGATCTCGCCGAAATGCAGATGAGGCGACAGGAGCGACGTGCCGTCCACGCCGGGTTCGTCGCGCGTTCGCGCGTAGTCCACGACGCCGCGATCGAGAAACTCATGGAGCCGTTCCAACGCGCCGCGCTCTCCGGGCGTCCAGCAATCGCGAATGCCCGCGTCCCAGCCGATGCGCGGCAACAATGTCAGCGCGTCGATCGGTTCCGAGCCGGGCCAGGAATCCGGTACGCCGAGTGGGTCCGGCGCCGGAAGCGGCCCCGCGGCTTCCGGGCGCGACACGCACGCCTTCCAGAATGGCGTGAACACGCGGTACGGCTCGTCCTGCTTCGTCGCAATTTCCCACGGCTCGAACAGCAGCGCGCCCTTGTGCGACTCCGCGCGCAGGCCCGCATCGGTCAACGCCGATTTCACTCGCTTGTCGCGCTCGATCGACTCCGGAGTGTACCGGCGGTTCCAGTGCACCTCGGCCGCGCCGGTCTCGGCCGCCAGACCGCGCAACGTATCGAGTGATGCTCCGCGCCGGATGATCAGCCGCGAACCGGCCTCGCGCAGCGACGCATCCAGCGCGGTCAGCGATTCGTGCAGCCAGACCCGGCTTGCCGCGCCCGGCGCCCAGCCGCCGTCCTCGTCCGATGACCAGATGTACACCGGCACGACCGCGCCGCGCCTGGCGGCGGCGCTCAGCGCGGGATTGTCCGCAAGGCGCAAGTCCTCTCGAAACCAAACCAGGCTTACGGTGCGCTCAGGCATGATTCCCCATCGCGAAATCTCGACTCCGTTGTCATCCTGAGCGAAGCGAAAGGATCTCGCACACCCGCCGTCCCGGCCCCGCGACGCCACTTCGCGCGCGCCTACATCGCGTTCTTCAGCCGCTCCGCGAGCCGCGTGTGCCGCCGCGTGACCGTGGTGTTTCCGATCGCCCTCCGCATCGCCTTTGGGTCCCCGACGATGACCACGAGTCGTTTCGCGCGCGTCACGGCGGTGTAGAACACGTTTCGCTGCAACAACATGAAATGCTGCGGCACCATGGGAAGAATCACCGCCGCGTATTCGCTGCCTTGCGATTTGTGCACCGTGATCGCGTACGCCAGCGCCAATT
This sequence comes from uncultured Nitrospirales bacterium, assembly GCA_964449475.1. Taxonomy (GTDB): domain Bacteria; phylum Hydrogenedentota; class Hydrogenedentia; order Hydrogenedentales; genus VFKU01. Next base: position 2,932 of record CAYUZD010000103.1, on the reverse strand, counting down.
CGTCCAGTTCATCGAAACTGTACGCGACCGGCCGGCCGTCGAAGTCCACCCGCAGCGTCGACGTGTCTTCGTCGATGCCCGCGACGCACCCCATGTCGCCATTGAACACGTCGAGTTCGTAGTTGTTGCGCAACTGGATAACCCGGTCCCCCTCGCGAAAATTCCGGCGCGGCGCGGGGCGGCCGTTCGGGTTCAGCGCCGCCTGCAAGGCCTCGTTCAGGCTCGCCACGCCCAGCGCGCCGCGGTGCATCGGGGAGAGCACCTGGATGTCGCGCATCGGGTCGAGCCCGAACCGCGCCGGCATGCGCTTGGCCACGAGCTCGACCACGGTGCTCAGCGCGCGCTCGGGTTCGGTGCGCTCGACGAAGAAGAAGTCGTCGGTCGTGAACTCGGGCGTCTGGCCCGTATTGATCCGGTGGGCCGCGCGAATGATCCCGCTTTCCTCCGCCTGGCGGAAGACCGTCCGCAATCGGACGGTCGCCACCGTGTTCGACGCGATCATATCGAGCAGGACATTTCCGGGGCCGACCGACGGCAACTGGTCGACGTCGCCGACGAGCACGAGCCGGCAGCTCGATGGCAGCGCGCGCAACAGCGCGTGCAGCAGGTACACGTCGACCATCGACGTCTCGTCAATGATCATCACGTCGGTCCGCAACGGATCGTACTCGTTGCGCGTGAAGCCGCCGGTCTTCGGGCTGAATTCGAGCAGCCGGTGGATGGTCTTCGACTCGCGATCCGTCGCCACTTCCATGCGCTTCGCCGCGCGGCCGGTCGGCGCCGCCAGCAGCACGGACAACTGCTTCGCCTCGAACATCGCGATCAGCCCGCGTACGAGCGTGGTCTTGCCCGTGCCCGGTCCGCCGGTAATGATCAGCACGGGCGCATCGACTGCGCGGCGAATGGCGTCGGCCTGTTCGTCCGAAAGCGTGATGCCCTGCTTCGACTCGATCCAGCGCAGTGCCCGCTCCGCGTCGATCGTCACGTCGGCCTTCGCGCCGGCGATCAGCCGCTTCAGATGATGCGCGCACCCGGACTCGGCCTGGTCGAGTTGCGAGAGAAAGCACGCGTCGCCGTGCCGCACGGCCTGGCCCGACGCCACAAGATCCGCCAGCGCGTGCTCGATCGGCCCAATCTCCGCGCCGAGCAATTCCTTCGCGCGCGACACCAGCTCGTCGTGCGGCAGGAAGACGTGTCCCTCGCCGGACGCCTCCTGCAGCGTGTAATGCAGCCCCGCCTGCAAACGCTTCGGCGAATCTTGCTCGATCCCGAGGCGGCCCGCGATTTTGTCCGCGCCCGCGAACCCGATCCCCATGATTTCCTCGGCGAGTTTGTAGGGATTGTCGCGCAGCACAGCCACGGACGCGTCGCCGTACCGTTTGTAGATTCGCACGGCCTGGCCCGGGCTGATCCCGTGCCCCTGCAGGAAGACCATGATTGCGCGGACGGTCTTTTGCTCCGACCATGCCGATGTAATCTGCTCGACACGCTTGCGGCCGATACCCTCGACTTCAAGCAGCCGCTCGGGATGTTCGTCAATCACCGTGAGCGTGTCGACGCCGAACGCGTCAATCAGGCGCTTGGCGTACGCCGGGCCAATGCCCTTGATCAGTCCCGACCCGAGGTATTTCTCGATGCCCTCGACCGACGTCGGACGAAGCGTCTCCCAGAATTCGGTGCGCAGCTGCTTGCCGAATTTCTTGTCGTCCACCCAATGCCCGCGCAGCCGCACGGTCTCCCCCGGCGACACGGCCATCAGGCTACCGACGAAGGTGACGAGATCCGGGGAGCCGTCCACGCGGAGCCGCGCGACGAAAAAACCCGTGTCCTCGCTCTCGTAGACAATCCGCTCGACCACCCCCTCGATCGTCGCCGGTTCCGTCCCCGGCAACGCGGGCGCGCCGGGCAGATCAGGCATTCACGGACCGGGCCGTTTCCCCGGGGCGATCGAGCGCCTCGGCGTATCCTGCGACGAGGTCTTCCAGCGATGCACCGGCGAATTCCCCCGTGGCGCGTTCGAGTTCGTCGAACATCTTCCGGAACCGCGGGTCCTGGCGGAACCGCGAGGGGTCCGTGCCTGTTTGACGCAATGTCCGCAACACGTCGCGCGCCGCGATCCGATCGAGCGGACGCGCCGGCTGGTACTCGATGGGATCGGTGGCGCGCGTCGCAATCAGTCCCGCCGCGGTCAGCGATTCGAGCACACCGGACAACAGCCGCATCGGCACGTTCCATTCGCGCGCGGCCCCCTCAACGGTCAGGCCCGGCTTGCCCCGGTCGAACCGGTACCCGATGTCCATCATCGCGCGCAACCCGACCGCCTCGCGGTACGCGAAGCTCGCGCGGTCCGCGTACCGCTCGAGCGCAAACGTCTTCTCGTTCTGGTACGCGTACGAGATTTCGCATCCGAGCAACACGATGGCCCAGCTCAGGTACACCCACATCAGGAGCATCGGGAACTGCGCGAACGCGGACAGGATAACGGCGTACCGGGCCAGCCCGAACTGGAACTGCACGTAGCTCCAGGAGAGCAGCACCCACAGCGTGCCCGCGACGAGGCCCGCGAGCAGCGCGTACCGGAACTGGACGCGCGTATGCGGCACGAACCGGTACAACAGCGCGAACACGAACACGACCAATACGTGCTGGGCAAACGCCAGCACGAACGACAGCGGCCCCAGCGCCTCCGAGAAGGCCTCGCTCCGCACGGCGATCAGCGCGCCCATCACCGCGGCGACCACGAACGGCGTAAGCAGCAGCACGACGGCGTAGTCCGTCAGCGTGCGGTACCAGGAACGCGTCCGCCGCACGCCCCAGGTCCGGTTGAACGCGTTTTCGATGTTCCGCATCAGGCCGAACACCGCTGTGAACACAAGAATGATCCCGGAGGTCAGCATGGCGGTGCGGTTCTTCGCGGCTTCGTTCGCGAGGT
>CAYUZD010000102.1:0-10617 GCA_964449475.1 uncultured Nitrospirales bacterium | reverse complement strand
TTATCGACATCGCGCGGCCGTGCCTGCTGCCGTGGGCGATCAACGGGATCATTTCCGTGATCGGCGTCGTGTTCCTGCGCCTCAATCACATCTTCTACAAGAACTGGACGTTCATCAAGTAACGGCGGACCTGCTCGGGGACCGCGCAGCCGACTCCGTCAACGACCGGCCGGTGTCTGGATTTGGTCGTAGATCGCGATGAGATCGTGGTGCACCTCGAACGCGATGGGCGGGCGGCGTTCGCGATGGAAGAAGCCCGCGGCGTCGGCATCGGTGTCGGGCTTGAGTTCGCCTTCCCACTCGTCGATGCGGTATCCGAGGACGATGATGCCGCCGGACATGCGGCTGGGGCGCGTGCTCACGCCGATGAGCTTGGGATTGCGGCCGATGAGGCCGGTCTCCTCCTGGAGTTCGCGGAGCGCGGCCTGTTCGGTCGTCTCACCGAGTTCAATGAACCCGCCGGGGAGAGTCCACATGCCCTTGCGCGGCTCGATCGCGCGCTGGACCATGAGCAGTTCGCCGTCGCGGTTCGTGAGGAAGCAGCACGCGGCCGGCGCGGGGTTGGAGTAATAGAACCGGCGGCACGTGGGGCAATGCGGGCGGATGCCCTGGCCATCGTCGGCCTCGACGAGCTTGCCGCCGCAGATTGCGCAGTAGTTCCAGGAAAAAATGCCGTAGCTGCTCGTGGTCATTCGGTCGATCCGACCACCTTCGCGTAGTTCGGTGCGGCGTTCGCGTCGCCCTTGCCGGCCGCCCAGTCGATGGCGTCGGACGTCATCTTGAGGAACACGTCGTTCGACCAGACGTCTTCGCGGTGGCCCATCGCGCTGTAGAAGATGCGGCCGGTGCCCTGCGCCTTGCACCACACGGCGGGATACGACGGGATGTTGTACTGCTCCTGCTTGGCGCGCTCGGCGCCCGGGTCGAGCATCGCGAGCACGTGCATGTTGGCCGTGTCGAGGTGGGTGAACACGTACCACTCGTCGTTGATCGTGAACCCGTCCGGCACGGCGGCGATGGCGGGATGCTTCGGATCGATGACGCGGAGCGTGCCGACGAATTGCGCGCCGTGGCTCTTGAACGCGCCGCCGACGATCGCGGTGTAGGGCGTGGCGGGGTCGTCGATTTTCTTCGGACGCGACGTATCGGCAGCGCTGTGGAACGCGACGAAGCCGCCGCCGTTCGAGATCCAGTCGCTGAACGCCTTCATGCCGTCGGGGCCCATCGGCTCGCCCTTGTCGGTCCAAGGCTGGTCGAGGTCGCCCTGCGTGTAGAAGACGACGAGCTTGTAGTTTGCGAGGTTCTCCGCGTTGATCGCGCTGGCGTTCTTCGTGGCGTCGAGCGCGATGCCTTTCTCGGCCAGCATCGGGCGGAGGACGGTCTCGACGAGGCTCGGCTGGCCGTCCTTCTCGGCGACCGTGCTGTGCTGGAACCCGCCGGACTTGGTCAGCAGGAGGGCTTTCGCGTCTTCCGCGGCGGCGGGCAACCCGGCAAGCAACACGCACGCGGCGGCGAGGAATCGGATGAGGCGGGACATGATGGGGACCTCCTGTGACGGCCGACAGCGTGGCCGGAGTATCAGCGTATCGACTGGCGGGGGCCGATTCAACCGCCGCGCGCGTCAGTCCTTCGGCGCGAAGTCCTTGAACGTCTCGTGCTGCGTCGCGCCCTCGACGACGTCCGCGAGCGGCAGGACGATCACGGCGGAGTAGGAATCCTCACCCGAAAAGAGGAAGTACGTCTGGCTGCCGCCGGACTTGATCTGGCGTAGCGTGAGCAGGCCGACGCAGTGGCCCTCGAGATCGAACACCGGCTCGCCGAGGCCGACGGTCACGTCGTTGCTGACGACGTAGAACCGGCGCGGACGCTCGACGACGGCCTGCACGGGTACGAGCGTGCCGGCGCATGCGCGCCCGGAGACGTCGCCCAGGCGGCGCAGCATCACGAGCGAGTCGAACGGCCGCGGGGCGGCCGTCGCCGCGCGGACGACGCTTCCCGCGGGTGCGGGGGACTTCAGCACGAAATACGCGAGGTCGAGGTCGGTGTCGCGCAGGCCCGGCTCGGCCTCGATCTCCGCGCCGCCTTCGAACAGGATCGTGAGCTTGTTGATTTCCGTGGACATCGAGTAGTCCGCGGCGTCCTCCTCGCCTTCGAGGTAGGACTCGTAGAACTTCTGCGGGTCCGTCGCGTTCAGCGAAGACACGACCAAACCGCGCGGGTCGAGTAGGAAGCCGGTCGCCTCGACGGCGAGGTCGGTATCCATCGAACCGGCGTCGGCGGCGCTAATGCGGACTTTGGCGGCGATGCGGATGGTGACGATGTTCTGCGCCTGCGCCTGCATCACGGCGCGCGCAGCGTCGGGCATGGCGTCCTGCGCGGACGCGGCGGCGGCTAGCGCGGCGCTGGTTAACAGCGCGGCGCAGGCGGCCAGTGCGGTGAGTGGGCGGTTCATCGGCGACCTCGAATGCGGTTGGCGCCTAAGCGTACCGGTATCGCGAAGTGAGGGCAAGGCGCCGCGCAGGACGCACAGGCGGGGACGCCTGTGCCACGGGGACAAAGCTTAGCCCTGGCCGTGGTGGCTGTTTTCCTTGAGGATCTGGTCGTCGTCCGTGATCGGGAACGCGCCGGGGAACCGGACGTAGTCCACGTGACCATCGAGGTAGAGTACGTTCGATCCGCCGGGCACGTGGTTGAACACGACGATTCCACCGGTGGTCGCGTCCGTGTTTCCGGTAGTGCCGAACGTGTCCCACATGATCGAGATGCTGGATTGCGCCTCGGCGGACGCGCCAGGGTTGTTGATGTCGGTGATGAGGAATCGCTCGATGCCCTCGCGCAGGCGGTAGACGATGTCACCGCCGGCGAGCCCGATCGAATAGTCGTCGCCCGGCGCGGGCGGACTGTTCGGGTCATACGGGGCGGGCGCCCAGGGCGGCCACGGCGCGGTGCTGAAGTCGCTGATCGACAGGTCGGAATCGAAACGCTTGTACCGCATTTGAATCTCGAGCGCGCCGAAGAACAACGAGAATTCGTCGAGAATCGGATTGATCGACGTCGTGCCCCAGATGCCGTAATACTCGAAGGGGTCCGTGGCGACGAAACCCGTGTAGTGGTAGGAACGGGCGAGTTCCGCGCAGTGAACGTAGTCGAGCTTTACGAGATTGCCCTCGTCGATCGCCTCCTGTTCGAGGTCTTCGAACGAACTGCCCGTGGGCAGGCGCGTGCCGGGTCCGAGCCCGGCGTAGCCCCAACCGGGATCGCCGCCGCTGTCGGACGGACACTCGGCGACCGCGAGGTCGGGAAGGTATTCCGGATAGATCGTCGCGGCGTGCGGCGAACCCCAGAGCGGCGAGGAGCGCTGGTCGGTCCGCATGCTCGAATATGGCGAGGCGGGCGGGAGTTTTTCCGCGGGCGCTTCACCGGCGTACATCTTGAACACGAGGCCGAACTGCTTGAGGTTGTTCTGGCAACTCGCGCGGCGTGCGGCCTCGCGCGCCCGGGCGAGCGCGGGCAGAAGAATCGCGGCGAGGATGCCGATGATGGCGATGACGACGAGTAGTTCGATGAGGGTAAATCCGCGGCGCTTCACGAGGTGTCTCCTGTGCTCCGGCCGCCCAGGCCGAGAATAGTGCGCAATTCTAGCAGGTTTAACCCCGGCGCGTCAGGGTTGGATTCCTTTTTAATGGGCGGCGCTGCCGATGCGTGTGGGCGGCGTGTTGGGGGAGGTCTCTCGGGCGGATGGAATAGGTCGAATAGGGCCTATAGGACCTATGAAATACTCCTTGAAACCGTGCTGGATGGTGGTCTTTTGGGGTTACTCAAGACGGAGCCGTCGATCCGGCTCAAATACAACGCCGCGGCACGGGCCGGTTGAGCCTGTGCCGCGGCGGGATGTTGCGGGTCGTGGGGCGTTATTCGAGCAGGACGGTTTCGCAGGAATCGGGAGTAATCGTCACATATCCTTCCCACGACGTGCCGTCCTCGGCAAACGCTCGCCAGAAGTATGTCTCCGGCCAAAGTTCAGCGGCAAGCGTCCTACCGTCGCCCGTCAGGCCGCATGCGGGTAGATTGTCTCGTGATACAGCTTCATCCAAGACTCCAATCCGCTCGCCATTCAATATGACCGTGATGTTCTCGGAGGCATTCGTTGTCCGAGCAAAATTCACTTTACCCTTTCGGTACTGCTGAATGTCGCGCGAGTGGTCTGGAGGGTTACATGGCGGGAAGCTACACGGTTCTAGGAAGGGGAACGTCGAAATCTCGAGGAGGCCCTCAGCGCGCACCAGGGGTGCGCCCGTGAATCTATCGGTGACTTGCACGTAGAACCCGTCTCCGTAGAACGCCTCTCTGAGCCGGTCCACTTCCGGATCCGTCAGTTGGCGAATCGGTACGCGAAATCCAGGGCCGTCGTCGATCAGGTCGTCAACATCCTTAAGCGTCAGCGGCGGCAGCGTACCCAGATCGATTATCGTCGGCCCAGTTTCTCCCGGGCCGCCTCTGTGGACACGAACGCGATCACCGACGAAGTCTGCGTAGTCGGGATCGATCACAAATGGCGTGGGCGGCGGCACGTCGTTACTGCCAACGTCCGTTCCCCTGGCGTCCTCGCAACCGCAACCGGGGGGTGCGGGGGTTTCGGCCTGAATAAAGTATTGCTGCTCCGCGACCTGGAACGTCTTGAGGGCGGTATCATAGAAGATACTGAACGAGACGGATCCCACTCCGCGCGATTCGGAGTCGATAAGCCGCGATCCGTCCGGCAGAATCACATTGTTGTCGGATGCAACGAGGTCCGTCTCGAAAAACTGATACAGGTCCGCCTGGGGAAGCGACACCGTCACGGGAAACGGATCCAGATCAAGATCCGGCTGGACGTGGAGATCGAAATACCAGGGGAAACCGAAAAAGGTGCGGAGAATCGTCTCGTCGAATACGCCCGGATCGATTCCGCGCGATCCATCGGCGGCGATCGCGTCGCCCAGCGCGATGGTCATACGGAAACGGTGCGCTTCGCCGAGTTCCGAGGTCGCCGAACCTGTAGTCTCGACCAAGACAGGGACTCGAACGTCTTCACCGTCAACATTGAAGACTGCGCTGGTCATTGCTGGATTCGAACTCGATTCCGGCGTCCCGGCGTCTCGCAGTTCGATGAGGGGAATGTCGAGAATGAATGCGTGTCCCGCCGGATCTCCCAAATCCGTAAGGTTAAACGACGCTTCTGGTGCAAAGACGTTTGGATACCCGACATGCATATGCATCGCGAGCGATTCGGGGTCCGCATTGCCGGGAAGCACAACAGTCGCGCTGGTACCGACTTCGAAGTCCGCAATGACGACTGCGCCCAAGCTCTCGATAAACTCGAAGTGGTTCGCCTTAATAAAACCGGAGACCCAGTTGTCCCAGAGGTTGACGCCGTCATCATCGAAAAGGTCGACATAACGGGCGCCTGTTTGCAGACGAGGCTCCGAGCTGAAGATGGTCATGAGCTGGGAGCTCCCCAGATGGACTTCGTACGCGCCAATCCCGGTGAACTCGCGCCTGTGCCGGATACGAATGTAGTAATCGTTAGTCAGCGGGCAGGCCCAGACGATCCGGCTGTCGCCCAACGTGAGCAGCGTGCCGGAATCGATCCCGGCCGCGTTAATGTCGTACGCCGACCCGCCCTGGCTGCCGGTCGAGTTTTGGAGCTGGGTAACGGCGTCAAACACGCGAATCTCGGCCTGGAGCAGGTCGATGCCGTCGCCCGTGAGATCGAGCGAGAGCGAGACGTCGGGGTCTGGCGGGAAGCCTTCGATTTGCAGCGTGTAGAAGACGCCTTCAATCCCGCGGAACCTGAACCAGTCCTGATCGGTCGGATAGTTAATTTGGCCTGGCATGTTCGCGCCGTCGGGGATGATCACGCGCGCTGAACTGGGTATGTTCAGATCCTCGTCACATTCCGCGCAAATGCCGTTCCCGCCGCCGCCACCGCCACCGCAGCCGGTTAGGGCGAGTCCGGCGACGAGGGCCGTGAGGGTGACGCGCGCGGCGTTCGATGCAATTCGCTCGAAGAGTACTGCGTGATTCATTCTCGACCCAGCTCCTGCGCCCAGTGCCCAACCCATTGATACGGCATGGGTTTGCCGTGATGCGGCGATGCGCCGTCGGTGCGCTTCCGACCGCAACTCGGAAGCGTCCGCTATAATAGTCGAGGTACGGCCATTTATCAACTACAGAATGACGCGTAAGGTACTGGTTCCGAGCGGGTTGGGCGATTCCGTCCGCGGCCGGGGAACGGCGCGGAGTTCATAAAGACTTTGGAGCGGCGGCCTAAGTGAACGGGGGCGTCCGGACGCGGCGCGAATCGTGGGTTGGCTTCGCGTTGACACTCCCCGCGCTGGCGTTGCTCGGCGCGTTCGCTTTCTATCCGTTCTTTCACGCGGTTGCGTTGAGTCTCAGCGAGTCGGACTCGAACGGCGCCCGGTTTGCCGGCCTGCGGAACTACGAGGAGGCCCTGTCCGTCCCGGCGTTCCGGAACAGCGTCGAGGTGACGCTGTGGTATGCGGTGGGCACGGTGCCCATGACTCTCGCGATCAGCCTCGTCATCGCGTTCGCGTTGTTCCGCATCCCGCGGTTCGCGTCCGTGTTGCGTACGGCGTTCTTCGTGCCCTACGTCACGTCCACCGTCGCGGCGGCGATGGTTTGGCGCGCGATCTTCGAGCCGCGCGGCGGCCTGGCGACGAGCCTGTTCGCGTGGCTGGGCCTACCGGCGCAGACGTGGCTGCTGGAACCGCGCGGCGTGTTGCATCTGCTGAGCGGCGGCGCGGTCGCGCCGGACGTGGGCCCCAGCCTCGCGCTCGTCTGCGTGATCGTGTTCGCGATCTGGCGCTATTGCGGATTCATGATCGTCGTGCTGCTCGCGGGGCTCGCTGGCGTCCCGCGCGAATACGAGGAGGCCGCACGGATTGACGGTGCGTCGCCGTGGCGCGTCGCGCGGCACGTGACATTGCCGCTGCTCACGCCGACGCTGTTCTTCCTCGCGATCATCGGCGGGATCGGTGCGCTGCAGGCGTTCAGCGATCTGTACGCGATGACGGGCGACGGCCGCGGGCCGCTGGACACGACGCAGAGCCTCACGGTCTATCTGTTCAGCAGCTTTTACGACGCACGGCGGTTCGAGTACGGCGCGGCGGTGGCGGTGCTGCTCGCGGCGGGGATCTTCGCGCTCACGGCGCTGCAATGGCGGGCGCTGGCGGGCCGGGTGCACTACGAATGACGCGCGCGGCGATTCGATACGCGGCGCTCGGCGCCCTCGCGGCGGCGATGGTGTATCCATTCGCGTGGATGGTGGGCACATCGCTGAAGACATTGCCCGAATCGTCGCGATCGGGACTGCGCCTGCTGCCTGCGGAGGCGCAATGGGGAAACTACCGCGAGGCGCTCGGCTCGGCGCCGTTCGCGGTGTATTTCCAGAACACGTTCCTCGTCGCGGGCGTCACGACGGCGTCCGTCGTGCTGACGTCGCTGCTCGCGGGGTACGCGTTCGCGCGCGTGCCCTTTCGCGGCCGCGGGCTGCTGTTCGGCGCGGTGCTGGCCTCGATGATGATCCCGTTCGAGGTCGCGCTGATACCGAACTTCATCACGATTACACGGCTCGACTGGTACAACAGCTACGCGGCGCTGATCGTGCCGTGGTGCGCGAACGCGTTCTCGATTTTCCTCGTGCGCCAGGCGTGCCTGACGATTCCGCGGGACTACTTCGACGCCGCGCGGATCGATGGTTGCGGGCACGTGCGGTTCCTGTTCATCGTCGCGGCGCCGATGATCCGGCCGGCGCTGGCGACGGTCGCGCTGTTCGCGTTCCTCGCGAGCTACAACTCGCTGCTGTGGCCGCTGGTCGTCACGGGAGACGAGTCGATGCGCGTCGCGCAGGTCGGGCTGACGGTGTTCGCGATCGGCGAAGGCGTGCGCACGAACCTGCTGATGTGTGCGGCGGCCGTTGTGATGCTGCCGACTATCGCCCTATACTTCCTCACGCAGCGCGTGTTCGTGCAGGGGGCGATCAACGCCGGCATCAAGGGGTAGGCCATGCGGTGGAGGTCAGCGATAGCGGCGGCCGGGTTGTGCCTCGCCGTCGTCGCGTGCGGCCGGCCGGTTGGTCCATCTGCGTCCGACGCGTTTCGTCCGATTAGCCCCGACGCGGCGGACCTCTGGGACCGGCAGACGACCGAGAATGCGGAAATCCTGCGGACGATTGTGGACGAGTTCAATGCCGGCCGCGCGGGATTGCCGGTGAAGATCGTCCAGAGCGGCAATTACGGCGACATTTACCAGAAGACGACGGCCGCGATACAGGCGCGCGCACTGCCCGCGATGGCGGTCGCGTACGGCAACATGACGGTTGAATACGCGCGCGAAGGCGCGATTGCGCCGCTCGATCCGTTCATCGCGGACCCGGAGATTGGATTGAGCGCGGACGACCTCGCCGATTTCTTTCCCGCCGTGCTCGAACAGAACCGGTACCCCGAGTTCGACGACGCCATCCTGTCGTTTCCCTACACGAAAGCGGTACTCGTGATGTATTTCAACACGACCGTGCTCGGCGCCGCGGGCATCGGCGCGCCGCCGTCGACCTGGGACGAGTTCGTCGCCGCGTGCCGCGCGGTCAAGCAGAAGACCGGCAAACACGGCCTGTCGCTCGACGTGGACGCCTCGACGCTGAACGCGATCGTGTTCAGTTTCGGCGGCGAGATCGTGCGGGACGACAGGCCGGATTACACGACCGCCGCGGCGCGAAACACGTTTGAACTGATCGCGACGCTGTTCCGCGAAGACCTCGCTTTCATGAATCCCCCGCGGACGTTCGGCGACCAGACCGCATTCGGCAACGACGAGATTGCGTTCTCGTTCCGCCCGAGTTCGTCGTTGCCGTACTACAACCTGGTCAAGCAGGGAACGGACGGCTGGGGCGTGGCGCGCATCCCGCAGGCCGACCCCGCGCGGCCCGCGACCGTGCTCTACGGCGCGAATGTGTCCGTGTTCCGGACGTCGCCCGGGCATCAGCGGGCGGCGTGGGAATTCCTGAAGTACTTCAACTCGCCGTCGGTGAACGCGCGGTGGGCCGTCGCGACGGGTTATCTGCCCGCGCGGAAATCGGCGACGCAGGACCCGGCCTTGCAGGCGTTCTGGAGCGAGTGGGAGTACAACCGGGTGGCGTTCGACTGCCTCGAATTTGCCCGCGGCGAGCCCAATATCGCGGGGTGGCAGGTCGTGCGCGGGTTGCTCGAGAAGGCGGCCACGGAGGTCGTCACTGGGATGAACGCGCCGGAGCAGGCGCTCGCGGGATTGCAGGCGCAGATCGACGCGGAGTACACGCGCCGCTAGTAGCTCTCGTGTTCCTCGGCGAACTGCGCGAGCGCTTCCTCGATCATCGCGTGGTGCTCGCGTTCGATGAACTCGCGGTCGGCCGCACGCCGCGGCTGGAACCGGCGGTCGCCGTCGGCGGCGTTGCGCGGGTCGGACTTGCGCCGGTCGGTGCGGTGGCGCCGCTCGCGTTTGAGCGTGCCTTCGCCGTCGCGATAGAAGCCTGATGGGACCTGCTCGGACATGGCGGCCGAATCTCCCCACTCGATCCGCGCCAGGTGATGGCCCCTTCCGCAAAGGCGGATCGTTACCTAAAGTATACGCAGGGTGCGCAGTTTCGTCAAAAGAAAACCTCCTAAATGCCGGGTTTGCAGGGGGTTACGGGCGAACTTCGACGGGGTCAGGGGGATTTGGCCCGGTGATGGGTTCGAGCCACAACAGAATCTGGCCCGCCGCTTCCCCGGACGTGTTGAGGATGCTCGTGCCATGCGCGGAGCCGGGATAGAGCCGCAACTCGCAGTAGTTTTTCGCTTCGTTCTTCATCTTGCGCGCGGTCGCGGCGGAGTAGTTGTCGCCCTCGGCGGCGAGGATCATGAGTGGGCGCTGCGCGTAGGCCGCCAATTCCGGCAAGACGGTGACGCCGCGATACTCCTCGCCCGGCGACAGGAGCACGGCGGCCTGGATGCGCGGGTCGGTGCCGGCGTATCGCAACGCGAGGTTCGCCCCGATGCTGGCTCCGCCGATGACGAGGTTCTCCGGGTCCGCGCCGTTGTCAATTAAATAGTCGATCGATGGGCCCAGGTCCTGCCCCAAGATGGCGTCGGCGGGGAACGCGTCCGGATCGCGCGCGGCACCGGGCGCCTCCGCCGCGGCATCGCCGTATCCCCGAAGGTCTATCGCGAGCACCATGTACCCGGCGGTCGCCGCGGTCCGCGCGAAGGAGTCCCATGCGTGGCGATCCGATCCGATCATGTGGAGGAGTAACAGCGCGGGCGGTGACTCCGCGGCCGGCGTGTAGAGCGTCGCGTGGATCGTTTTGCCGTCCGCCGCGGCGAAGGTCACCGGCTTGGCGATCACCCGCGGCGCTTCGCGGCATCCCGCGGGGCACACGGCAACCGCGATCGCGGCCATCCAGAAAAAGCGTGGGAAAGGCCTATTTTCAGGCCTTTCCCGCGCTGTGTCGCGCATTGCCTGAACCGTCAGCCGATGATGCTCTGCAACTTCATCGCGAGCGTCATGTCGCCCTGGATCTTCAGCTTGCCGGTGAGGAACGCC
>CAYUZD010000101.1:0-10826 GCA_964449475.1 uncultured Nitrospirales bacterium | reverse complement strand
GCGGGCGGGAAGGCGCCGAAGGATTTCGTGCCGCCGGCGGTCGCGGTGGAGGACAAGGCGCGGCTGCTGGATGAACTGCGCGAGCAGGGCCGGAAGCTGGTGAAGGTCGTGAGCGATTGGGACGAGGCCGACCTCGACAAGTATGTCCTCCCCCATCCGCTGCTGGGCAACTTGACGATTCGCAACATGCTGCAATTTTCCTATTACCACATGCAACATCATCTGGACATTCTGAAGCGCGACTATTAGGTCAAGGGCAAGGGCGCAACACAGAGACACGAAGAACACAGAGAACTTCTACTGATGAATGACTTGAACGACCTTAGTCACCGAGTCATCGGTGCGGCGATCGAGGTGCATCGACATCTGGGTCCGGGGTTGCTGGAATCGGCCTATGAAGAGTGCCTGTGCTTCGAGTTTGAGGCGCGCAAGATCGCCTATGAACGCCAACTTCCGCTGCCGGTCGTCTACAAGGGGAATCGGCTGGATTGCGGATATGTGCAGGACGTTGTTGTCGACGGCCGGATCATCCTGGAATTGAAAGCAGTTGAGACGGTATCCGCGTTGCATAGGTCACAATTGTTGACTTACCTGCGGCTATCCGATCGGTGGTTGGGGCTGTTGATAAACTTTAACGTGCCTGTCTTGGTCAACGGAATAGAACGAATCGTCAACGGCGAACCGCGGTGAACGGGGATTCCTGCCTTCCAATCAAGCGCGGCATACTTGCGACAATCGAACATCTCTGTGTCCTTTGTGTCTCTGTGTTGTGAATCGAATCGCGCCGCGCAGGCCGGCCGCCGTATACAATGGTTTCCGAATGCTTGGAACCGCCCATGTCTACCTCGCCCCCTGACGCAGATTCCTCCCCGCGCAAACCTCGCGCCATCGAGGTGCGCGTAGATGAACTCTGGCAATTGTTCGACGCGATCGATCCTTCGCCGTTCAACACGCGCGATCTTGATCCGCGCGCGGACGAGTTCATCGTGTCGTGGAGCCGGGAGCTGCCGCGGGACGAGCCGCTCGCGCTGGTCGTGTATCTCGGGCGGGGGCCGGGCCAGCCGGACGAAGAGGCGCAGTTGCGCGACGCGATTCATCAGTACTACCGGCAACGCGTCGAAACGTCTCGGCGGCGCCTGCGCGAGCTTTTCCGGCGCGGGCGCATCAGCCTCGCGATTGGGTTGGCGTTCCTGGCGGGGTCGATCGCCCTGGGCGATCTCATCGGGACTTATTTCAGGGAGAGCGCGCTCGCCGAGATCGTGAAGGCGAGTTTCCTCATCGGCGGCTGGGTGGCGATGTGGGGGCCGCTGGAGATTTTCCTGTATGACTGGTGGCCGATCCGTGCGGACGCGCGGCTGTTCACGCGCCTGAGCGCAATGCCGGTGGACATCGTGTATCAGCCGGGCCGCGAACCGAGATCACGCAAGCCGGACTGGCCCGTCGAGCCGGAAGTCATGCCCGGCGGCCGCCGCCCTTCTCCGCTTCAATAGACGGGAACGCATTCACGCCGGGCCGCGCGGAGTGTGCATTGGCCGTTGTGACTTCAGTCGCGTCGTGCTATCGTGATTCGTTCATCGTAAGCGGAGGAATGTCCATGGTTCGCCAACGTCTCTATCCGATTTTCGTTGCCGCGCTGCTGACCGCGCTGCCCGTTTTCGCCGAGGACTCGGCGGTATACGGCCTGCCGAGGGCCGACGCGGCGTCGCTTGGATTATCCGTCGAGAAACTCGACGCGATGAAGGCGCAGTTAAATGCGTTCGTGGAGAAGGGCCAGCTCCCCGGCGTCCTCGTCGCCGTGGTCCGTGACGGTAAAATCGGCTACTTCGAGGCGTGGGGCATGCGCGACGTTGAGCGCAAGAAGCCGATGACGCCGGACACCATCTTCCGGATGTATTCGATGACGAAACCCATCACCGGCGCGGCGGTCATGACGCTCGTCGATGCCGGCAAAGTCTCGCTCGACGATCCGCTCTCGAAATACATCCCAGAGTTCAAGGACATGAAGGTACTTGTCGAGAAACCGGACGGTTCGACGGAACTCGTGCCCGCGAAACGTCCGATTACGCTCAAGCACTTGATGCTGCACACGAGCGGGCTGGTCTACGGCCTGTTCGACCAGGGCAAGCTGGGCGAGATGTACCGCGAGGCGAACATCGACAGCGACGGTTCGGCCGGCATCACGCTCGACGAATTTGCGAAGCGTACGGCGAAGATGCCGCTCAAGTCTCACCCGGGCGACGAATGGCACTACGGTATCAACATGGACATCCTCGGCCGCGTGGTCGAGGTGGTCACGGGGAAGCGGTACGCGGACTACCTTCAGGAGACGATCTTCGGGCCGCTCGGGATGAAGGACGCGGCATTCCACGTGCCGGCGGCGAAGGCGGACCGGCTCGCGTCGAACTACGGACCGAACGCGGGCGGGATGCAACTCATCGAGGACGCGGCGACGAGCCCGTTCCTCAAGGTGCCGAGCCAGGACTCGGGCGGGGGCGGCATGGTGTCGACCGCGGGCGACTACCTGCGGTTCGCGCAGATGCTGCTGAACGGTGGCGAACTGGACGGCGTGCGCGTGCTGAGCGAGAAGGCGGTCGCGGAGATGACGTCGAACCAACTCCCGGCAGCGATGGGTGACTCGCCGTTGAGCCTTTTCCCAGGCCTGGATTTCAAGGGGATCGGCTTCGGGTACTGCGGCGCGGTGCCGATGGCGGGCGCGGTGAACACATTGTTCGGCGACGACGGCGAATACACGTGGGGCGGGTACGCCAGCACGGATTTCTGGATCGACAAGAAGACGAACACCGTCGGGATGGTGTTGACTCAGCTCATCCCGACGAGCACCTATCCCACGCGCCCGATCGCGCATGCGGGTGTCGAGGAGGCGATCGAGGCCGGCGCGAAGAGCACGGGCGGGCGCTAATCGAGCGTGCCTCTCGGTCGCTTGTGAATCAAAACAGACTCGTCAACGCGGCGCTCGTGATGTTGAGCGCCGCGATTTCGTTGTGCGTAGTGGAATGGGCGCTGCGCGCCGTCCTGCACGACGAGTATTTCGTCTGGCCGCCGAACCTGGAAGCGACGTTTCATCCGTCGCCGGAAATCTTTCCGGGGATCGAGGAGCCTTCGCACGTAAAGATCAATGCGTCGGGCATGCGCGGGG
The DNA here is from genome assembly GCA_964449475.1 of uncultured Nitrospirales bacterium. GTDB lineage: Bacteria > Hydrogenedentota > Hydrogenedentia > Hydrogenedentales > VFKU01. The sequence goes on along the minus strand of CAYUZD010000101.1, from coordinate 7,669 downwards.
ATCCAATGCCTGGCGGGGACGCGCTGCGCATCCTCGCCGTGGGCGGCAGCACGACGGAGTGCCTGTATCTCGATCAAGCGGAGGCCTGGCCGCAGGCGCTGCAGGCGCGGATGAATGAGACGCTGGGCGCGGGCCGCGTGTGGGTCGGGAATGTCGGGCGGAGCGGGCGGAACACGCGGCATCATGCGTTTCAGGTCGAGAGGCTCCTCGATACGCATCCTCAGATCGACATCGTACTGGTGCTGGCGGGTGTGAACGACCTCACGCTGCGCTTATCGGCGGACCAGGACCCGCTGCCGCTCGACGACGAACCGGCGGCGTACCGCGAAAAGCTGATGAACGAGGCGTTCGCCATGCATCAGGACTCCGACGCCTCGTTGCCGTTTTACAAGCGCACGAGCATCTGGCGAATGGCGCGCCAAATCCGGCGCAACTTCGTTGCACCGTCGAACTACTTCCATTACCAGAGCGATACCGGCGCGGAATACGTCCAATGGCGCGAGAATCGCCGCCGGGCTGAGCGAACGCGAGAAACGTTGCCGAATCTGACCCGAGCGCTCGAGCTGTACGCGGACGACGTTCGCGCCATCGCCGCAGCGGCGAAATCGCGCGGGGTACGCGTCGTATTCCTCACCCAACCGTCAATGTGGCGCGCGGATTTGCCGCCGGAACTGGACGCGTTGTTGTGGCTGGGCGGCGTCGGACAGTTTCACGTCGGGTCGAGCACGGAGTACTACTCCCCCGCCGCGCTGGCCGAGGGCATGGATCGATACAACGCGGCGTTGAAGCGGGCGTGCGAAGAAGTGCAAGCCGAGTGCATCGACCTCGCAGCCGCGCTGCCCAAGGACACCTCCGTCTTCTACGACGACGTGCACTTCAACGAGTCGGGCGCGCGGCGCGTGGCCGATGTCGTGGCCGAACACCTATCCGACCTCGCGCCGAATTCGTTCCAATAGCGACGCCCCCGTTTTCGATTGACCAGGCTTGGGTGTAAGCTACAACGAATCGGATCGGTCGTCGATATAGGTGATTGTCCCTGTTCTCCCCAGAAGATTCACGTCGAGACGATTTGCTATGCCAAGGACTGTGAAGTGGGTACTGGCAGCGAGCACCGTCATTCTTGTTGCGGTGCTTGCGTTGAACTGGATGCGCGGGCGGCATGTCGATGTGGCCGAGCACTCGGACGCCGCAAGCGTAGAATCGAAGAGTGCGCTTTCAGCCTTGGCGAGCGACGCCGGGGAAGCTACCCACGACGAGTCGCCAAATGGATCAGGCGGCACGGGAGCCGATCCGATCCCCAAGTTCGATATCAGTCCGCGAATGCAAGAGATTTATGACCGACAAAAACGATTGATGCCGGTATTGCTTGATCTGGCGCGGTCCTTCGACTGGAATCACTCGCGGGAGTACGTGGAATCAGTTTTTCATGAGGACGACATCGAGGCGGTCATGCAGTTGTTGGAAGACGAAAGCATGCGGGGACTATGGCCGACCGTCGTGAATGTCTCCGAATTCTTGCGTCCCTCGGATGCCGTGGCCCCGGCACTCTTGCGATTCGTGAGCATGAGAGATACGTACAAGCCGGATGAGTACGAGCAGTTGTACGCGAAGGTACGTGCGGTGACTGTTCTAGCTGTTCGAGGCACTCCGGAAGGCATGGAGTTTGCGGCTAATGTGCTTTCGAGGGAGCAGGCTCGCGACATTGTCAGTGGCTGGAGTGTTCAAGACATCAATGAATTGTACGGTCTCTCATCAATGTCGATCGAAGCGATTCTCATGAGCGACGTGGCGTGGGCAATCGCTGGATCTGGCAACCCGGACTACGCGTATAGAATTGACTCGCTCTACGAAGAAATCAAGCCGCTTGTCCGAAGTTACGTCGACGACGGTGAATGGTCTCAAGAAGGCAGCAGCGTGACGGAGCTATTCGGAGAACTTGTACGAGCGCTCGTTCGGCGCGACGAAGTAATCCGATTGAAACGTGGAGAAACGCCCACAGACATTTCGGAGCAATGGTTGCGCGAACGAGAAAAATACTACAATGATGTAATTCTGGAGCTCTATAACTGAATCTCTTGGGAAACCGGCGACGGGCATCTATTTCCTCAGCCCCGCACCTGGAGCGCGGCGTGTGGCGGACGTGGTGGCCGAATACCTATCCGACATTGGGCCGAGTTCGCCAAAGTAGCGACATTTTCCAATTTTCGATTGCCCCGGTATCGGCGTAAGTTACAATGCAACGGATCGGTGGTCGAAATAGGTGACTGCCCCAGTCTTCCGGTCTTTCCCAATGTTGACCAAATTCAATGCCATTCGACTTGCCGTCTTGACGGTGATTGTAGCTCTATTTGTCGTCGTCTTGGCATTCCTTGATAACGAAAGGTTCGATACCGAGATGAGCCAGCAAGCGACCGTGCAGCGTCTCTTGCTGTTGCGACGAATTGCTCTGGCTTACGAATCGATGCCTGCCGCCGAATCACTATTGAGCGATCCATATACAAGCGAAAGTGAAACTAATGGTGATTTTCTCAACAATTCCAGGGACGAATCTGTCGAACCGTACTTGTATCAGCTGCGTGTGGCCGAGAGAGATCTTTCTCCGCGTCTAGTCCTGTTTGTAAACCAGTTTGATTCCCCAGAAAAGGAACTTGTCCGTGAGTATTTCAGCGAAAGCGATTTGCCTGTACTGCTGTATTTGTTGATGGAGAGACGATCCAGATCGCTCTGGGACAATCTCGTGCCCATCGTTCAGTATATGGACAATCCAGAACTTACCGTACCTGTTCTGATAGATCTTATCGAACGCGACGACGCTTACGCGAGAGACGAGATTGTAGAAATTGGAGCAAAGACCGACGCCGTTCGCGCGCTTGGCGTGCTTGGTGGCGCCGAAGCAGAGAATTATCTTCGTAAGGTGCTCTATCGGCCGGGCGCTGAAGAAGCGGCGGCGAACTGGCGAAACAATAGCCTTCCGGAGCCATACGGGTCACAGTACGATGTGATCATCGACATTCAGCGTGGGGCTGCTCTGGGACTCTCTGAAACTCGCAAGCCGGAGAACATGGCGTTAGTGGAAGAGATGTACCGGGAGATGCTTCCGCGTGGAAAAGAAATACACGCGAAGAAACGGAGCGAACGCTCACTGCGCGAACAGGATGAAGTACACTTGTTCAACAGTCTTGTGGAGGCGCTCATCAATCGAGACATATACGAGCGATATGGTGACGGACTCACTTCCGATACCATGCCGTGGGATGAAATAATGGAGATCAACGAACGGTACACGTCGGGAATAGCCGTGTTGAACTCGTCGAACTAGGTCCTGCGGGAAACCGCTCGGCCTGCGCGACCAGCGCGCGGTCATCATCGACCGGGAATCAGGGGAAACCGGGGGAGACCAGAGACGGGAAACCAAGAACAGGCGCCTATCTTCCTCAGTCCTCCATCTGCAGCGATTGGTGTGGCGGACGTGGTGGCTGCCCACCTGCTTGAATTCGCCGCCGCTCGGCTAGGGTCGGAGTAAGGTAGGGGCGGGGCCCTGTCCCCGCCCTGTGCGCGCAGACGATCCGGGCGGCCACGGGGAGCCGCCCCTACACCGTTACTGCTTCGGCTTGCAATCAGAATCTAGTCAAGGTGCTCTAGCGCGCGAGGTGCTTGGCTAGTTCGCCGGACATCTCGATCATGGCGCGTTGCGCAGCCGGGAGCACGCCGCCGAGCATCGTGAACGAATGCGTCAGGTGTTCGAAGCACTTGAACGTCACCGGTACACCGGCCTTGCGCAGGCGTTTGGCGTAGAGCTCGCCCTCGTCGCGGAGCGGGTCGAAGCCCGCCGTGTAGATGAGCGCGTCGGGCAGCCCCGCGAGGTCCGGATCGTCGAGCGGCGCAGCCCAGGAATGCTTCTTTTCGTGGTCGTTCCGGAAGTAGTGTGCGCCGAACCACTTCATGATGTTCGACGTGAGCGGATAGGCGTCCGCGAAATCGGTGTACGACGCGAGACCGGGATCCGGCGCAAGCCACGGATAGATCAGCAACTGGCAGCGCGGCAAGGCCCAGCCCTTGCGTTTCGCCTCCTGCGCGACCACGGCGGAGATCATGCCGCCCGCGGAATCGCCCGCGACCGCGACGCGCGCGTTGTCCCCGCCGATTTCGCGCGCGTGATGCAGCGCCCACTCGTACACCGCGAGTCCGTCCTCGATGGGCGCGGGGAACGGATGCTCCGGCGCGAGGCGATACTCGACGTTGACGACGATCGTGCGCGCGCGGTCCGCGAGGGTTCCGCAGAATCCGTGGCAGATCTCGCGGCTGCCAATCACGAAGCCGCCGAAGTGGAAGAACAGCGTGACGGGCAGTCCCTTGCCCGCCGCGGACGGAAAGTAGATGCGCAACGGGATCTCGCGGGCGGGTCCGAGGATGGAAAACTCCTGGACGCGTACGGTCGCGGGGACGTCGTTCTGCAGCGAGGCCGCGGCGGCCTCGAGGCCCGCGCGGGCGTCCTGCGGCGACATGGTGTCGACGCCGGGCTGCTTCTTGCCCGCCTTCCAGATGATCTGCATGAGCGGATCGAGTGCGAGACCCCGGCCGACGATGGGCTTTCCGCCGAGCAGCCGGAGCACGCCGGACGGCAGCCGGGCGAATCCCCTGAGCATTGCGCGCTGGACGTCCATAGGCCGGATGCCGCTCCACTCGCAGGCCGGTAGGGCCGGTCTGTAGCGTAACGGGCCTTGGGCGCGCCGCGCAATCCCCTTCCGGGGCGGCGTCGCGCGGATTCGCTGCATTGTGTATTCTTGGAGGCGCACCCCGCCGCGGAGGGACGCCAGTAGCATGCCTGCGCCTACACTTGGAAACGCCCGCCGAATCGCGATCATCGGCTCGGGATTCTCGGGGCTGTGCCTCGGCATCCACCTCAAGAAGCGCGGCAACGACAACTTCGTAATTTTCGAGAAGGCCGGGCGTATCGGCGGGACGTGGCGCGAGAACACGTATCCCGGCGCGGAGTGCGACATCCCGTCGGCGCTCTATTCGTTCTCCTTCGAGCGGAATCCGAACTGGACGCACAAGTGGTCGGAACAGGACGAAATCCTGCGCTACCTTGACCATTGCGCGAACAAGTACGGCCTGAATTCACACTTCCGGTTCAACCAGGAAGTCCGCGATCTCCGGTTCCAGGAGGACAAGGGGACGTGGCGGCTGGAAACGGCGAGCGGCGCGGTCGAGGAATTCGACGCCGTCGTCAGCGCGGTGGGTCAACTGCACCAGCCGCACACGCCGCGGATCTCGGGGGCGGACTCGTTCAGCGGTCCGGTGTTCCACTCGGCGAGATGGGACCACAGCGTATCGCTCGACGGCAGGAACGTCTGCTGCATCGGCAATGCCGCGAGCGCGCTGCAGTTCATCCCGCAGATCGCGCCGAAGGTGAAACACCTGACGGTGTTCCAGCGCACGGCGAACTGGGTCGTCAAGAAGAACGATCGCGAGTACACGGCGTTCGAGAAGTGGCTGGGGACCGTGTTCCCGCCGTTGCTGCTGTGGTACCGGTTCTATATTTACATGCGCGGCGAGGGGATGCTCTACCCGCTGATGTACCAGGGTTCGAGCTGGCTGAGGCGCAAGAGCGAGCAACAGACCATCGATTACATCAACGAGAAGATCCGCGATCCGGAACTGCGCAAGAAACTCGTGCCGGACTATCCGATGGGCGCGAAACGCATCCTGTTCTCCGACGACTATTACGACGCGCTCGACCGGGACAACGTCAGCGTCGTGACGGAGCCCATCGACCGGATCGAATCCGGCGGCGTGCGCACGGCGGACGGCACGCTGCACGCGGGCGACGTGCTGATTTACGCGACGGGATTCGAGACGACGTCATTCCTGACGCCGATGCGCGTGCAGGGCGCGGGCGGCGGAGTGCTGAATGAGCGTTGGGCGCGCGAGGGCGCGGAGGCCTACCTCGGCATCACGCACACCGGCTACCCGAACTTTTTCATGATGTACGGCCCGAACACGAACCTCGGCCACAACTCGATCGTAATCATGATCGAGGCGCAGACGCGGTACATTCTGTCGTGCCTCGACGCGCTGGACGCGAAATCCGCGCGCTGGCTGAACGTGAAGGCGCCCGTGCAGCGCGCGTACAACGACTGGGTGCAGCGCCGGCTGCAGAACTCGGTCTGGGCGGCGGTGGACAAGTGCTGGTACAAGACGAAGGAAGGCAAAATCACGAACAACTGGGTCGGGCGCACGACGGAGTACCGGCGCAAGACCCGCGCGATGAATCCGGACGACTACGAGTTCGCCTGAGCGGCGGACGCGTGCACCTGGCGGAGGGGAAATCGATGACGTTATTGCGGGAACTCAGTTTCATTCGCGCGGCGGCACTGCCCGCGGCATGTGCACTACTGTTTGCGGCGTGCAGCCCGAAAGAAGAAACATCGCTCACGCCGGAACCGTCCGCGCAAGCGCCCGCACCCGAAGATGAACCGGCACCGGCACCGGCGCCGCGGTTCCAGATCGACGGAGAGCGCATTCGTCACGCCGACGACGAACCCGGCAACTGGATGGCGCACGGACGCACGTACAACGAACAGCGCTACTCGCCGCTGGACCAAATCAACGCGGGCAACGTCGGGCAACTGGGCCTCGCGTGGGCGTTTGCGACCGGCTCGGGCCGCGGGCACGAAGCCACGCCGATCGTCGTGGACGGCGTGATGTTCCTCACGCTGCCGTGGAGCAAGGTGCTCGCGCTCGACGCAAAGACCGGGCAGCAGCTGTGGAACTACGACCCGCAAGTGCCGCCCGACCACGGGCGCGTCGCGTGTTGCGACGTGGTGAACCGCGGCGTTGCCGTGTGGAAGGGCAGGGTCTACGTCGGCACGATCGACGGGCGCCTGGTCGCGCTCGAAGCGGACGACGGCGACGTGATTTGGGAGCAACAGACGGTCGATACCGAGCAGCCATACTCGATTACGGGCGCGCCGCGCGTCGTGAACGGCAAGGTCATCATCGGAAACGGCGGCGCGGAGTTCGGCGTGCGCGGCTACATCACGGCGTACGACGCCGATACCGGCGAACAGGCCTGGCGGTTCTACACCGTGCCGGGCAATCCAGAACTGCCGTTCGAGCATCCCGAACTCGAGGAAGCCGCGCAGACATGGACCGGCGAATGGTGGAAACTCGGCGGCGGCGGCACGGCGTGGGACTCGATGGCGTTCGACCCGGACCTGAACACGCTCTACGTCGGGACGGGCAATGGCTCGCCCTGGAACCGGAAGCTGCGGAGCCCCGGCGGCGGCGACAATCTCTATTTGTCCTCCATCCTCGCACTCGATCCCGACACCGGCCGGCTGAAGTGGCATTACCAGACGACGCCGAAGGACACGTGGGACTACACGGCGACGCAGCACATCATCCTCGCGGACATGGAGATCGACGGGCGCGCGCGCAAGGTGCTGATGCAGGCGCCGAAAAACGGATTTTTCTACGTGCTCGATCGCGAAACCGGCGAGCTGCTGTCGGCGAAGAACTACGTCGGGGTGACGTGGGCGAGCCACGTCGATCTCGAGTCCGGCCGGCCGGTCGAGACCGACGGCGACTACACCGAGTCGCCCAAGCTCGTGTTCCCGTCGCCCGTCGGCGGCCACAACTGGCACCCGATGGCGTACAACCCGAA
>CAYUZD010000100.1:4191-10897 GCA_964449475.1 uncultured Nitrospirales bacterium | reverse complement strand
TCCTCATCGAGTCCGGCGACGCCACCGACGCCTGGTACACCGTCGGCGTCTCCGAAAACATCATCGCCGCGTCCTACGAGGCCCTCGTGGACAGCTTCGAGTACCTCCTCCTCCGCACCCGATCCAACCCCGCCACCGCCCAACGCCCCGCATGAACTCTTTCATGTGGCAGGCTTAAGCAGGATCCAGCTTGGGCCTGTCGTATCGCCAACAATCCCTTCTCGCTCACACTCGTTGCGCGCGCCTCCCCCTTCCGCTACGCTAGCGGTTCGACCCGGGAGGACTTCCGCCATGCGTAACACTATCGCCGCATTCATCTTCGTCGCCTTCACCGCGCCCACCCTCGCACAGGACACGCCGCCCACCATCACCACCCACCCCGTCGTGGGCAACATCTACATGCTCGAAGGCCGCGGCGGGAACATCGGCGTCTCCGCCGGCGACGACGGCATCCTCATCGTCGACACGCAGTTCGACAACATGGCCGCGCCGATCACCGACGCCCTCAAGGCGCTCAATAAGGGGTCGCTGAAGTTCATCGTCAACACGCACTTCCACGGCGATCACACCGGCGGCAACAAAGCTCTCGCGCAGACCGTCCCCGTCGTCGCCCATGCCAACGTCCGCACGCGCATGGCCAGTGACCGCGACCTCTCCGACGCCGCCTTCCGAAACAGCCTGCCGTCCGTCACCTACGACCAACAGGCCTCCGTCCACATGAACGGCGAGGAAATCCGCCTCGTCCATCTCGATCCCGGCCACACCGACACCGACACACTCGTCCACTTCACCAAGTCCAACGTCTTCCACACCGGCGACCAGTTCACCAACGGCATGTATCCCTTCATCGATCTCGCGGGCGGCGGCGACGTCGAGGGCTATCTCAAAAACGTCGCGCACATGGTCAGCGTCATCCCGGACAACGCGAAGATCATCCCCGGCCACGGCTCGCTCGCCACCAAGCAGGATCTCCTGGCGTTCCAGCAGGTCCTCACCGAAACCGTCGACATCGTCCGCAAAGGCATCGCCGCCGGCAAGGACCAAGAGGCCCTCCAGAAGGAAGGCCTGCCCGAAAAATTCGCCGCCTGGGCCGGCGGACCCAACGCCTTCGTAGGCGAACGCCGCTGGATCTCCATCGTCTTCCAAAGCCTCTCGAAGTAGTCCGTCACTGTCATTGCGAGGAGCCGGGTGTGCGACGAAGCAATCTCACTCTATGTGTGCCACGCTTAAGCGGGGTTCAGCTTAAGCGTGTGACCCCATTTGTCGCCTCCCTCGCATTCATCGTCACTGGCCTACCTCTCCCCGCCCACGCCGCAGACGACCCCTGGGTCGCCCAAACCGGTTTCGTCGAATCCGGCGGCGAACAGATCTACTTCGAATCCGTAGGAGCCGCCGATCTAAACGGCGCGGGCGACCCCGTCGTCCTCTGCCACGGCCTCGGCGGCAACCACGCTATCTGGTACCAGCAGGTTCCCGTATTCGCGCAAAACTACCGCGTCATCACCTGGGACCAACGCGGCTTCGGCCGGTCCACCAACACCCAGAACCAGAACAGCCCTGCGGCCGCCGCGGACGATTTGAAGGCCGTCCTCGATCATCTCGGCATCGATCGCGCACACCTCGTCGGCCAGTCCATGGGCGGCTGGGCCGTCGTCGGGTTTACGCTCAAGCATCCCGACCGTGTGCGCTCGCTCGTCCTCGCCGACACCATTGGCGGTATCTTCACGCCCGAGGCCACGGCCCATTTCGACGCCTACATCCAGAGCACCGTGGCCGCGCCGCCGCCCGACCAGCAACCCATTACGCGCCACCCCGCCATCGGCAATCAGATCGGCGGCTCGGACCCCGCCAAAGCCTTTCTCTACCGCCAAATCGGCAGCGTCGCGCCGCCCGCCCCGCGCAACGCCGGCCTGCAACTCCGCCAGACGAGCTACCCGCTCGAGGATATTCGCAAACTGCAGACCCCGGTGCTACTTGTCGTCGGCGAGGACGACCCCATCTTCCCGCCGGACGTCGTCTTAACGGTGAAGGAACAACTCCAGAACGCGCAGATGGCATCCCTGCCAGGCACTGGACATTCGCCTTACTTCGAAGACCCCAGTCGATGGAACCGGATCGTGGTGGGGTTTCTATCAAGGACCGAATAAATGAACGGGGCGCCCTGCGGATTGAGCCTTGTAAGAATTTCAGCATCTAAACCAAAATTGTTACGCTGCGGTCAAAACCGGAACGTATTCTCGGAAGGAGAATTCCAATGAAACGGATACACTGGCGCGGTTTGGCTGTTCTACTCGTGGGCGCCATCGCCGCCGGATGCATCCACGTCCGCGTCGAGGACAGCAACTTCAGCGCAGACGGGGAGCACTCCAACGCCGTGGCCACCGGGTTCATCGCCTTCACTACCACGACGGACGGCGAGACCCGCAAGTCCGTCGTCTATGTCCCCGACGGGTACACGCCCGATCGCGAGTGGCCCCTCGTCGTCTTCCTTCACGGCATGGGCGAACGCGGCAACGACGGCTGGAAGCAGACCGAGGTCGGCATCGGCCGCGCCATCCGGCTCAACCCCGAGCGGTTCCCCGCGCTCGTCGTCATGCCGCAGTGCTCGCCGTCCACCGTCTGGAGTTCGATGGAAAACCCAAACGGCGCGCCGTCCTGGAAATACATCGACGATGCCGTCGCCCACGTCAAGGGCCGCTACAACGTTGACGAGAAACGCATGACGCTCACCGGCCTCTCGATGGGCGGCTATGGCACCTTCCGCTACGGCGCCATGCGCGCCGACCAGTTCGCGGCCTTCATGCCCATCTGCGGCGGCGGCGGTACGAGCGACGCCGAGCAGCTCGCGCGTCGGCCCCTCTGGGCCTTCCACGGCCTCGCCGACACCGTCGTCACGCCCGACAAGTCGCGCACGATGGTGGACGCCATTCGCGCCGCCGGCGGCGACGTAAAATTGACCGAATACGAAGGCGTCGGCCACAACAGTTGGGACAAGGCCTACGGCGACGACGCGGCCATCGCCTGGCTGCTCTCGAAATCGCTCTAAGGTGGAAGCGGCGTCCCGCCGCTTCGCTCGCGCGGATCAACCCCCGCCCCTGTCATCCTGAGCAAAGCGAAGGATCTCGCGAACCCGAAGACTCGGCCTCGCGAGAGGGCGGGTCCCCCTACCGAATCTCCAGCATCCGGTCGATAGGCTTCCGCGCGCGGCGGATGATGTCCTCGGGCACTTCAATCTGGTACTGCAGTTTCTCGAGCGCCTCGAGCGTGTCTTCCATCGTGATCTGGTTCATGTGCGGACACCGGAAACTGCACAGCCGCAGCATGTGCTTGTCAGGGTGCGCCGCGGCGATGTTGTCGCCCATCGTGCACTCCGTCAGCAACAGGAACTCGTCGCCTTCCATGTCTTCGACCGCCGCGATAAGCTGCTTCGTGCTCCCCACAAAATCCGCCTCGTCGCACACTTCCGGGCTGCATTCCGGGTGCGCCAGCACCTTCACCTTCGGGTGTTGCTTCCGCACCAACTGGATGTCGTCCACGCGGAACAGCTCGTGCACTTCGCACCGCGCGCGCCAGCCGATCAGCGCCGGTTCCTTCGGCAGGTCCGTGTGCTGTCCGCGCAGGAACCCCGGCAGCACAAAGCCCATTCCCAGTTCCTTCGCCGTGTTCCGAGCCAGAAACTCGTCCGGCAGCAGCATGATGTGTTCGTGCCCCAGCTTGCGCAGGTGCTTGATCACCGCCGCCGCGTTCCCCGACGTGCAGCAATAGTCCGATTCCGCCTTCGCCGCCGCGTACGTGTTCACATACGTCACCACCGGCACGCCCGGATACTGCTTTTTCAGGTCGCGGATGTCCTCCACGCCGATCCCGCCCGCCAACGAACACAGCGCCTTCTCCGACGGCAGCAGCACCATCTTCTCCGGGTTCAGGATCTTCGCCGTCTCCGCCATGAACAGCACGCCGCAGAACACGATGATGTCCGCGTCCGTCTCCGCCGAGATCCGCGACAGCTCCAACGAGTCGCCCGTGTGGTCCGGCACCGAACAGTACAGTGCCGGCTCCATGTAGTTGTGCCCAAGGATGACCGCATTCCGCTCTTTCTTGAGCTTGTTGATCTTGTACGCGAACTCGGCCTTGTAATCGATCTCGAATTCCGGCAGAAATCCCCGCAGCTTCTGCCGCATTATCGCCCGCGTCTCCTCGAGCGACAGGACCTTCTGGCCGGCGACTGTCTCTGACATGCGAGCGCTTCGTCCTTCAGGTTGTGCGCGGTACGCGCAGCGGCGGCGCCCGGCGGATGCACCCCGGGCCGTTCGGATGGTTAGACGAATAGTCTAGCAACTGGCGGCGGTGTCAATCCATCCATTTTCGGGGTTAACAAGCGCCCCGGCCAGTGCATTTCCTTGCTCTCGCCGCGCCGTATGCCTACTTCGCGACCGCCTGGCCCGACATTGCCGCGAACCGGCTGTGCAGGATCTCTTCCGCGTCCGACATGATCCGCTCGATCAGTTCCTTGACCGTCGGAATATCGTGAATCAGCCCGATAATCTGCCCGATCGACAAGATGCCCTTCTCCGTGTCGCCGTGCTCCAGCATGTCCAGCCCGACCTTGCCCGACACGATGTGCTTGATGTCGTCGATCGTGACGTTGCCCCGTTTCTCGATCTCCAGCACGTTCTTCGCCGCCGCGTTGTTCAGCACGCGCTCCGTATTCCGTAGCGGACGCATGATCAGCGTCGTGTCCAGTTCCCCGTGCTTCACCATCGCCTGTTTCACGTTCTCGTGCACCGGCGCTTCCTTGGTCGCCACGAACCGCGACCCCATGTTCATGCCTTCCGCGCCCAGCGCCAGCGCCGCCACCAGGCCGCGCCCGTCGCCGAACCCGCCCGACGCCACGATCGGAATCTTCAGCGCGTCTTTCGTGATCGGGATCAGGATCAGCGACGTCACGTCGTCTTCGCCCGGGTGTCCCGCGCACTCGAACCCGTCGATGCTCACCGCGTCGCACCCGATCTTCTGCGCCTTCAGCGCATGCCGGACCGACGTGCACTTGTGGATCACCTTCATGCCCGCGTCTTTCATCTGAGGCATGTACTGCTCCGGACTCCGCCCCGCCGTCTCGATGAACTTGATGCCTTCTTCCGCGCACACCTCGATGTACCGCGGATAGTCCGGCGCGCGCAGCGACGGCAGAAACGTCAGGTTGATCCCGAACGGCTTGTCCGTCATGTCCTTGCACTTCTGAATTTCCCGCCGAAGCAGCTCCGGCTCCGGATGCGTCAGCGCCGTCATGAACCCCATCGCGCCCGCGTTCGCCACCGCCGACGTCAACTCCGCCCGCGCCACCCACATCAGCCCGCCCTGAATGATCGGGTGCTCCACGCCAAACATCTCGGTAATCTGCGTTCTGATCATGGTGTGACCTCGGTTTTTCCGCAATTTAGCCCCAAAAACAGGGCCGAAACGACCAACTGTACACGTGTTAACAGTTACTGTCAAGGATTCGCGACCAACGGGTCTTGAGCGGGACAGGCTGCCTCGCCGATGCCGCGCGGCCTCGTGCAAGGAACACAGATTCGTGAGGCTATGTCCCGGAGGGACGGCTGAACCGCTACTTCGCTACCAGCGGCTCGCGCGCCGTCTTCTTCTTCGGTTCGGGCCGATCGGGCTCCGTCGGCGCGCCGCGCAGCCGGTCGCGCAACAGCACCACGACACCGAGCGCCATCACCAGCCCCTGCGTGCCCCAGAAAATATACGTCGCCGTCCAGATCCCGCTCGTGAATCCATAGCTGTGCAGCCCCACCCCGAGCAGGTTCACGCCCCACCACGAAAACGCCACGACGCAGCCCGTCGCGATCGCCCACAGACTCAGCCCCATATCGCGGATGTACCCACCCATGCGCGCGTGCAGCGCCGCCAGCATGCTCAAGCAAATCAGCGCCGCGCCGTTTTCCTTCGGATCCCAGCCCCAGAACCGGCCCCAGCTATAGTTCGCCCAGATGCCGCCCAGCACCGTGCCGATAAACGCGAACACCAGCCCGAAGCACGTCACGCCGTACACCATGCGCGTCAGCCCGCGGTAGAACCCCTTGTCGCCCTTCCGGAAACCCAGCAACCGCCCGAGGATGTACACGTGCGCGATCCCCGCCGCCAGCATCCCCGCCGCGTACCCGATGTTGATGATCGTCACGTGCGTCGCCAGCCAGAAATTCGTGTCCAGCACCGCGACCAGTTGCGGCATCGTGTCGGACTTGTTCGTGATCTCGTACCGGTTCGCCAGGAACATGCCCAGTGATCCGAGGAACGCCGCCACCGACACCGCGATCCGCTGCCGGTTCACGTATTCAATGAACAGCGCCGCCACCACCGCCACCGCCGTGATAAACAGGATCGTCTCGTACAGCGTCGTCACCGGCGGGCGCCCGCGGATGACGCAGCGGTACGTAATCCCCGCCACCAGCAGCGCCCACGGCGCCGCCACCGCCAGGCTCGTCGCCCACGCCAGCAACCGGTTTCCGAGGTTCAGCCACGACACCGCCGCGATCAGGAAACTCAGCACGAACAGCATCTGCGCGTACGAGAAAAACTTCGCCTTGTAGAACTTCACTTCCATCGGGATCTTGCCGTACTCGCCCCGCGCCTTCGCCTCGCCCACGACAAGATCGTGGAATTCCTTCGCTGCCGCCTTGAACTGCAACGGCGACCCCGC
>CAYUZD010000100.1:0-4091 GCA_964449475.1 uncultured Nitrospirales bacterium | reverse complement strand
CGCCGTCACCACGTCCACGTTGTCCACGATGAAATGCCGGTACCCGCGCGCCACGTCCGGGAAAAACAGGCAGTCCAGGAACCATTCCATCGGTTCCAGCCGGAGTTTCTCGCCGTTCTCGAGGTCCTGTGTGAACGTCCGCTTGCCGTTCAGTTGCAGCAGCATGAAGCTCGCGTACGTGTCCAGCGGCTTCACCCGGCCCTCGTCCTGGATCGGGATCGTCCGGAACATCTCGAGTGTCGCCGGGTCCCATTTCCCCGCGCTCTGCGCGCCGACCCGGTTGGCCGCCGCCCACGGCGCCGCCAGCATCGCAACGGCCGCCAGAACTAGGATTCGTCGTGTCATGCCGCGCGCCTCCGGCTCTCCGCCCGCATGTAACCGAGCAGGGTCTGCATAAAGTGTAGCGTCAATCCCACGCCGATGATGATGCACGCCACCAGCGGACCCTGATCGGCAGGATTCCGGACCACTTCAAACACCGTGTACAACGTGTCGTTCGGACCCGCGTTCGGCGGACCGAACGACGCCTGGAAAAACGTGTATCCGCGATCGCGCAGCGGATGGTTCATCCAGATCTTGATCTTTTCTTCCTGCCCGTTCTCTTTCTTCGTGATGTGCGCCTCGTACGCGCTCGCCATCGTCGTGCCCGGATGGAAGTCCGCGATGAACTCGTCCAGATACACCGTGAACGGCACGCGGAACCGTTTCCGGTCCAGCCCAACCGTATAAAACGTCTCGCCGCTTTTCACCGTCAGCGGCTCGGTATCGAGGCCCCACAGGATCCCCTCGGTCGTCTCGCCGGTCGACTTGTCCTTCACGCTCACGTAAACGCCCGGCGTGTTGATTTCCGCTTCCTTCTCATCGGGCAGGCGCGCCATCCGGTACCCGTCGATCACCGGCGCGTCGCCCCCGATCGGTGCCTGCGGCGGCACCGGCACGCCGTTCGGCATGTACCGGCTCAGCGTCACCTCGAACGGCATGTCCGCCGATTCGAACGTGCGGCTCTTGTCCCCCTCCAAATCCTTGAACTGCGAATCGGGGATCAGGAAGAGTTCCGCGCCCGCCGCCGGCTTGCCAATCTCGATGTTCCAGTCGTGGTAGCTCTGGTACTCGTTGCTCTGCTCGTTCGGGAACAGCCGCATGTGCCCGCGATCGGAAAAATGGAACGTGATCCCCGAGCTGATCAGCATCACCAGCACGCCCGCGTGCGCAATCAGGATTCCCGCCCGGTTCCACTTCTTGCGCACGCGCAGCATCGCCCCGATCAGCGCCACGCCGAACAGCGCCAGCAGCGTGTACCCGCCCGGCAACGGTATCGCGATCGGCCCAATCTGATGAATAACGTAAATCGACTCGAAGTACTTCTTCTGCGCGAGATACAGCCCGTTGTCCACCTGGTACAGCGTCCCGAACAGGATCAGGAAAAACAGCAGGATGAACAGCACCATCGCCAGCGCGTACGAGCTGATCGCCCGGTACAAATTTGTGAAAAGTCTCGTCATGGTCCCGGCTACTTTTTCGTCAGCGACGCGCTGAACGTCTGGAAGTTGCGGAACTGATCGTTCGCGATCGATTCCGGCGCAATCAGTTTGATGAACACGCTCTCGCCGTCAATCGTCGAGATCGCCCCGTACATCACGTGGCCCGGCCGCGATTCAGTCCCCATCCCCGTGTACGTGCCCTTCGCTATCAGCATCGGCACTTCCTCGCCGAACAGCATCACCGTCGGCTGCAAATCGATCTCCGTCTCCTGCAACGGCGGCTCGCCCATCTGGCCCAGCCACCGGTTGAAGTTCTCCAGTGTCCCGCCCGCGGCCCCCGGCAGCACCGCGACGTAGCACTCCCCCGCGCCGCCCGGGCCGAACCGGAACGTCACCAGCCGCATCGGCGATCCCGCCGGATCCGCCGTCCAGCCCTCGGGCGCCGTCCACTCGTACGCGCTCGGTGTCGCCTCGGGAGCCTCCGCCGTGGGCGGGTCAACCGGCGCTGAACTCACGGGCGTGTCCGCCGCGGCGGGCTCCTGCGCGGACGCAAACGCGAGCGATTGCGCGAACAGCGCGAAGTTGTCCTTCTCCGACTCGACCGCCGCGTCGGGGCCCGTCATCTTGATGAATATCGCCGACTCGGGCGTCTGGATCAGCGCGCCCACGAGCCGGTATCCGGGCTTCGTCTCACCGCCCATGCCCGAGAAGTCGCCCGAGAAGTCCACGATCACCGCCTCGGACCCGAGCACGCGCGCGCGCGGTTGCTGCGCGAATTCTTCGTCCGTGAACGGCGCGCGGCCCATCTGCCCGCGCCACCGGTTAGCATTCGTCTGTAGCCCGCCGCCCGTGCCCCGCAGCACGCTCACGTAACACTCGATCTCGCCGTTCATCCCGATCACGAAATTCGGATCGCGAAACTCAGACGGCGCAATCTGCTGCCAGCCCGGCGGTGTCTCGAACGTGAACGCGCCGCCGCTCGCCGGCGCCGCCGCCGTCATCTGTACGTCGCCCGCGCTCTCGCCCGATGGCTGCGCCGGTGCAGGCGCCGGCATCCGCTGGTCCCGCGGACGGGCCAGCGCGAACCGCTCGTCGCTCGTCGCGTTTACGCGCGGTACCGGTCGGGTCTCCGACCGCGTCGACGTCTCCGTGATCTCCACGCGGTCTGCCGGCTCGGAACACGCCGCCAGCGCGGCCGTGGCGGCGAGCGCGATGATTCCTGTGCGAATAGGTCTCAAGGTTGGGCGCCTCGATCGGAGGAAAAAACCGGCCGTAGGCCGGACCAAACATGATAGCGGTCAACGGCCCGGATCTTCAATAACTCCTTGCCGCACACGACATTACAAACACAGTTTCCGGCGATTTGTTCCTGCCCGGCCGCCGCATACTGGAACGATTCTCGCCCGCCCACTGCCACACGCCCGGCCGCGCGCCGCCCCAAACCCTTTTCGCTCACCGCGTTGGGGCATCTCCCGTCGGTATCCGCAGAAAGTACACCTTGGACACCCGCGTCGCGTCCGCGTTCGACCCGCTCTGATCCGTGAAGGTACCGATGATCGCCCCGTCGTCCGTCAGCGTCCGGCTCCCGCCCAGCGAGTACACGTTGTACGTCTCCTCGCTCACCGCGAAGTCCTCCCAGGTGTCCCCGTTGTCCGGACTCCGCAGACACACGATCCTTCCACCGTGCGCGCCCACCGCAAACAGTTCCGCGCCGCGGCCCTTCACGAAAAATCCGTCGAGCGACGCGATCTCCAGCGTCTCGCCGCCGAACCGCGGCTGCATGCGCTGGTCTTCTTTTCCCGTCGCAAGATCCAGTCGCACGTAGTGTTCGCGCGCAGGCGCAGTCTGCGCGAGGTACATGAAATGCCCCTTGCCGCCCTGCACGACAAAACTCGACAGCCACGTGTGGCTCTCGAACTCGTCCTCCAGCGAGATCAGCGTCGCGGGTCCCGTGTCGTCCACCACGATCGGCGCTTCGATCACCGCACCGTCCGCGCCCGTCCACGTCTCACCGCCGGCCGCCCCACCCATGTAGTGAATGTCCCAGTAGAGATACACGCCGTGCTTCTGCGTCGTCCACGCAAGATGCACCGCCCCGTCCTCCGCCCCGTCCACCTGCGGATACTGCATCACCGCATGTTCGCCGCCGCTCCACAGCGTCGTCGACCGCTCGACCGTGCCGTCCAGCTTCAGCACGTGGAACGTGTTGTTATGCGACGCGAAATACAGCCGCCCGCGAGATTCGTCAAGCGCCGCCGCGTACTTCCCCGCCGCGCCGCCCGGAATCGCCGTCACCACCGGTCCGCGATACTCCCGCTCCGCCAGGAACCGGTACAGGTACGCGTTTCCGTCCAGAAAATCCGCGCGGATCAGGTACACGTCGCCGTTCGACGCCGTTTCGATCACCGGCGGGTTCGTCGCATGCGTCGCCTCGTACACCGTCGCAAACGTCCGCCCGCCGTCCACGCTCCGCGACAGCCGCCACGTCTGCGCCGTGTAAGCCTCGTTCCGCGTGCGGATGTGCGTGATGAAAATTCCGTTGCGGTTCTGCGCCACCTTCCGGTTGTGGCTCTGAAACGTCGCGTAGCCCACCGCCTCGCCGTCCACCAG
>CAYUZD010000099.1:10699-10968 GCA_964449475.1 uncultured Nitrospirales bacterium | reverse complement strand
CCCGCTGGGGCCGTCCGCAACCTGCGCCGCGCGCGCCCCAAGCGGCAGGGACGTGAACTTTACGCGCGCGCCGGTCACTTCGGTGATCGCGTCCAGTAACATTTCCGAGGGCAGGCGGCGCACCTGGGCGTACGCGAAATTGCGCAGGTCCTGCCTGGATTCCTCGGGCGGAATCGTGGACATCTGGTACGTGTTCGAATTGCAGATGTCGCGGATGAGTTGCCGCAGATCGTAATTGTACTCGCTCAGTTTCTTGCCGAGCGTCGCGA
>CAYUZD010000099.1:0-10689 GCA_964449475.1 uncultured Nitrospirales bacterium | reverse complement strand
CGGGTTGCTCGGCGGATTGCTCACGCGCACGTCGTCCACGGGATCGATGATGCCCTGGCCGAAAAACGTCTGCCAGACGCGGTTGGCGACATTCTCCGCGAACCACGGGTTCTGGTCGGACGCGAGCCATTCCGCGAGCACCGCGCGCCGGTCGCGCCCGGCGAGGTCGGGTTGCGCGCCGCCGAGGAATTTCGGCTGCATCACCTGGCCGTCGCGCAGATTTTTCACTTCGCCGCCGCCGGAGTTGTAGACGACGGTTTCGCGCGGGTCGCTGCCGGTCTTGCGGCCGATCTGCGCGAAGAACGCGGCGAACGAGTAGTAATCGTCCATCGTCCACCGCTCGAACGGGTGGTTGTGGCACTGCGCGCACTTGATCTGGATGCCCATGAAGACCTGCGCGACGTTCTCCGCCATCAGGTCGGGCTGCGACTCGACGAGGTAGAAATTTGCGGCGGGTTCAGTGAAGTTACCGCCGGTCGCGGTCAGGAGTTCCGCGGCGAGTTCGTTGATGGGTTTGTTTTCCCGGACGGACGCGCGCAACCAGTCGTTGTAGCGGTGCATGCCTTTGCGATCGAGCGTGACGGACGACTTGACGCGCAAGACTTCGGCCCACTTCATCGCCCAGAGGTCCGCGAATTCGGGCCGCTGGAGTAATTCGTCGATCAGCGCCGCGCGCTTGGCGGGCCGCTCGTCCGCAAAAAACGCTTGGGATTCATCGAGTGTGGGCAGTACGCCCAGGATGTCGAGGTAGACGCGCCGCACGAACACTTCATCGCTCGCGAGTTCCGCCTGTGTGATGCGCAACTTCTGATGCTTGGCGTAGACCAACTCGTCGATGTAGTTCGCCGGCGGCACCAGCGGAGCGCGCGTCGGCTCGCCCTGCGGGATCGTAATCACCTGCGAGACGACGGCGAACGAGCCGTATCGCGCCATGATGAAGGCTTCGCCGCGCCGGCCGGAGGTGGCGAGGCCGTGCGGATCGACCGCGACGATCGTGTCGTCCACGCTGGCCATCAGCGCGATGTCCGTCACGTCGCGATCGGTGCCGTCGGAGTACGTCGCGCGGACAGTGAACTGCTGCTGCGCGCCCTCGCCTTCGAGTACGGCTTCCTTGGGCATCAGTTCGATGCCGGTGAGTGCGGGCAGCGTGGCCGGGTCGTCCTGCGCGCCTTCGCGGATCCAGCGCGCAAACGTCGCGTACAACGGACTGTCCGGCTCCAAGGGTTTGTCGCCCTCGTGGTCCACGGCGCCCGTCGGCTTGAGGAGCGCGAGGCTTTCTTCCGGCACCGCGACGTTCAGCCTGCGGCCGAACTGTTCGCGCGTCAGCGTGACGTAGTCCTTGCCGGGGTCGTAGCCGAACAGCGAGAGGTGGAACCCGTTCTTGCCGCGCGCGCTGCCGTGGCACGCGCCGGTGTTGCAGCCGGCCTTCATGATGACCGGCTGGATGTCGTTGCGGAAGCTGATCGGCGGATCGACCGCGGCGTTCGCCACGCGGATCGGGACGGAGACCGACTGGCCCTCATGAGCAACTACGATCACGCCTTCGCCGTCCGCGAGCGCGAGCAGGTGGCCATTCTCCCACTTCGCGAGCGTGGCCGGTTCGACGCGGACTTCCGCCAGACGCGTGATATCGAGCGTGACGCCGTCCTCGCGCGTGACGACGGCGACAAGCCGCTGGGCGTCACGAGCGGACTCGAGCGCGAAGTGATCCGGATACACGGCGAGACCCGCGGCGTCGGCACGCGCCGACACCGCGACCACGAGCGCCATTGCCGCCAGCCGTGCCGTCGTCAGTCTCAACTCTTGCATTACGTTTCTTCCCTTCCGTTCAGTTCGTTACCGGGAACCGCGTGCGTCGCGCGGGCGCCTCAGGCTGCGGTGTGTCCGTCGCGGCCGGTTGCGGGGCCGGCACCGCCTGTTGCAGCTCGGGTGGCAGTGGCTTGAACACTTTCATCTGCGCTCCGGGCAGACCCAGGAAGATTTCTTCGTTGTTGACGGTCAGTTTCGCGCGAAATCCGAATGGACCGTGTTTGCCTTCGGGCGCATCCGCCGCGACTTGAACCGGGAACACAATCTCGGTGGTCGCGGCCGTGAACGGTTGCGGGTCGCACGCGAGACCCTTGGGCATGCCCGTGATCTCCATCGCGAACTCGCCCTCGAACGGCTTCATGACGGTCATTTTGCCGGGCCAGTTCACCGGCGTGCCCTGCTCGCCCTGCGTCTCCTGGACTTCCATCGCGAGCCAGGGGTCCTCCACCACGATGGGGCAGAACGGCGTGCTGACGGCGTATCCCGCGCTGGTACCGACCACGGCGAGCGGGAACTCGCCGCGCGGCGCGCCGGCACGCACTTCGAGCCGGATTTGCGCCTCGGTCTGGCCTTCTTCGATCCGAGCGCCGGGTACGCCGCAGTCGCCGGGCACCCAGGGCGTGTTGAGGTCGATCGGCGCGGTGAAGCCCTCCTTACGCGTTGCGACGACGCGCAGAAAACGCGCGCATCCAGCGGGAGTCGGTACGGTGGGCGGGACGATTTCGATCGAGAACGGCGCTTCGTCGGTCACGGCCATCGCGAGACGCTTTACGTCGTACGAGTCGAACACGGTCTGGTTCTGGCCGAGCACGAGGCGATAGATCTGGGACAGACCGCCCTCGAGCACGCTCTCGCCGTTGCGCCACAGGCCGTGCACGTGGACTTGCGCGCCCGCGGGCGCGGCATCCGCTGCCGCGGTGAAGATTACTGGGAGTTGAGACTGGCCCGCGGCGATCGGGCCGTGCAACGCGGTCACGCCGACAGGGAGGTCGTTGAATGCCAATTCGATCGGACCGTCGAACCCGCCGCGGCGCACTTCGAGCAGCGCGAATGCCCTATTGTTCTTCGGCACCGCGAGCCGGCCTTCCTCGTTGTTCACGAGGACGAATTTCAAATCCTGTTTAGACGGCGCGGCCTCGACGCGATACGCAAACGTCGGTCCGCCCTTGCCGAGGTGGTCGCGCACGCCGATCAGGTAGCGGCCGTCCGCGGGCAGATTCACGCGCGCGAGACTGTCGGGGCCGACCGCGTCGTCTACGGCCGCGAGCTGTCCGCCGTCGGGCCCGTGGATCATCAGCACGCTATCGAGCGGCGAGCCCAGCTCGCGCGCCCAGACACGGACTTCGTACGACTGCCCATTCACGCCATCGAACGCGTACCAATCCACGTCGCCCGGTTCCGAGATGACGCCGTCGAACGCGCCGGGCGCCTGGCCCGGCGTCGCTTGCTCCATCGTGTTGTTAGGTTCCGCCTCGACGATGCCTGGAAGCTTCGACACGCGAAACGCGAGCGGCGTCGGCGCGAGGCCGGTCTCGCTCGCGGGCACGACGGCACCGGTGCCCTCCGGCTGCGCGGCCAACACGATCTCGCCGGGGGCGAGTTGCGGATCGCCGAGCCATGACACGTGGATGGGCGTCTCCGGCGCGCCGCCCATCGGCGACACGGAAAGCGGCCGCGGGAACTGGCCCGCGTGCAGGCGGTACTCGCAGTTTCCGTTCCCGCCGTAGGACGCCTCGCTCACGGCGATCACGTACCGGCCGGCCTCCTCGGCGACGTGGACGAACGCCGCGTCCTGGCGCATCGCGGCGGTATCGTCCTCGGAGACGAGTTCGTGCCCGTGCGGACCGAACAGCCGGACCTTGGCGTCGAACAGCGTGTGGCCGAGGCGGATCGCCTCGACCTCGACGGCGAGCTTCGCGCCTGCCGAGAGATCGACGGCGTAGTAGTCGACGTCTTCGGTGTCAGCGACGCCGTTCACCGTCGTCCCGAGCGCGATCGCCTGCGCGCCCGCGAGATCGTTGTTCGGCTCGGTCTCCGCGATCTCGGTCAACGCGCCGACGCTGAAGATCTGCAAGTTCGAAATACCGCTGGCTGTGCGTACCCAGACCGGGTGGCGGCCCAGGCGGCAGTCCGGCGCGATCGACACGATGCACTTGAATTCGCCGTCCGACGCGGCGACGGTCTGCTTGAAACTGATCCCGGGTTCCGCGAACAACAGATCGACCGCGTCGCCCATCGCGCCGCCGAGGAACCGGACTTCGACGTCCGTCCCGCGCGCGCCGCCCCGCGGCAGAATGTTGTTGAGCTTGGGCGATGCCGCCTGCGCGGACACGCACCACGCGGCGATGAACGCGGCGGCCCATGCGGCGTGGCGATATCGGCGCTCAAACAACAACGCATCCACCCTAGGCGAGGATGTCGTACAGCACCGAGCCGTCCTTGACGATCTCGAGCGGCCGGTTGCCGGGACTCATCAGTTCGCGTCCCGCGTCGATCCCCAACTGGTTGTAAATCGTCGTGGCGAGGTCCTCGGGGCTGACCGGGTCGCGCGCGGGCTCGGCGCCACGGGGGTCGGTCTGACCGTAGATCGTGCCGCCCTTGACGCCGCCGCCGGCCAGCGCCACGCTGAAGGCCTTGGGCCAATGGTCGCGCCCGGCCGTGTTGTTCAGTTTCGCCGTCCGGCCGAATTCGGTCACCATGATGACCAGCGTCCGCGCCAGCAGTCCGCGCCGATCGAGATCGCGAATCAGCGTCGCGAGGCCCTGGTCCACCGACGGCAACTGACCGCGCATGGCGTCGCGGATGTTCTCGTGATGGTCCCATCCACCGTCGATCACGGTCACGAACCGCGCGCCCGCCTCGACGAGCCGCCGCGCGAGCAGCAGGCGCTGACCGAAATTGTGGCGGCCGTACTCGTTCCGGATTTCGTCGGGTTCACCGGCGATATTAAAGGCTTCGCGCGCGGCCTGCGACGAAATGAGCGAGTACGCGCGGTCGTAGTACGAATCCATCGCGGACAGCAAATCGCTCGCTTCGAGTATCGAGAAGTGATGGTCCACCGCGGAGAGCAGCGTCTTGCGGCGTTCCATTCGGTCCGCGTCGACACCCGTGGGGAGATTCAGGTCGCGCACCTTGAACCCGTCGGCCTGCGGTTCGCCGCCGACGCTGAAGGGTCCGTACGCCGCGCTGAGGTAACCCGAACCAAGGAACGGATCCCCTGCGTTCGGAATCGTGATGTACCCGGGCAGATCGTTGCGCGGTCCGTACTCGTGCGCGATCACCGAACCCAGGCTTGGGTAGGTCACCGCCGGGCTGGGCCGGTAACCGGTCAGCATGTTGTGCGTGCCGCGCTCGTGGGCGGCCTCGCCGTGGGTCATGGACCGGATGATCGTCATCTTGTCGGCCACCTGCGCCAGATTGCCAAACTGGCCGCCAAACACGTCCCCTGTGTTCGTCGCGACCGTCCCCAATTCGCCACGGTATTCGAGCGGCGCGTAAGGCTTCGGGTCGAAGGTCTCGATGTGGCTCATGCCGCCGGCCATGAAGATGAAGATGGCGGAGTCGGCCTTGGGAGCCGGTCCCAATGCTGCGGCCGGGTCGGCCCACGCGGATTGGAGGCGGAAGTAGTCGCCAAGCGTCAGGCCCAGGCCCGAGAGGACGCCCACCCGGAGGAATTCCCGCCGGTCGAGCGGGCTCCCCTTGCACCCACAGGAAGAATGGTCGTTTAACATCACGGTTCCTTTCCCCAGGTCCCCCGGCCGAAGCCGGGGATATCAGCCCCTAGCATAACGGGCCCGCGACGGGATTGTCGAAAGGGCCTCGAAAATTAACTACTTACAAAAATGTTAAAAGCAGGAAATTATAGAACAAACAGGCTCGACCTGATTGAGAGGCATCCGATAAGCTGTGGCGAAATTCGACTGGACGACCTCAATGTTCTCAACCCTTCCGCTTGAGCTGCCCGACGGCTTCGTCGTCGTTGTGAAGCGCGATTGCCCCACGTGCGTGCTTATCGAGCCCGTGCTGCAGCAACTCGTGAACGACGGAGCCCCGCTCACCGTGTATACGCAGGACGATCCCTCGTTTCCCGCGAAGGTTCCATCGATCGTGGACGATCGAAATCTGGAAGTGTCGTTTTGGTTGCAGATCGAGACCGTGCCGACGTTAATCCGTAGCGCATCGCACGCGGAGGCGGAACGCGTCGTTGGTTGGGACCGCTCGGAGTGGGAACGCGTGACGGGCCGCACGCGACTCGGCGAACAACTGCCCGCGTTCCGTCCGGGGTGCGGATCGCTCAATGTCGCGCCCGGCATGCCGGAGAAGCTCGCAGTACGATTTGGCACGGTGCCGATCGCGTCGCGGCGGATCGAGATCGGTCCGGCGGAAGACGAAATGGAGGCGTGCTTCGATCGCGGATGGACCGACGGCCTGCCGGTGGTGCCGCCGACGCCCGAGCGCGTGGTCCGCATGCTGCAAGGCACGACGCGCGCGTCGGGCGAGGTCATCGGGAAGGTGCCGCCGAATCTCACGGATTGCACGATCGAGAAGGTTGCGATCAACGCGGTGATGGCGGGATGTAAACCGGAGTATCTGCCGGTGGTGCTGGCGGCGGTCGAAGCGGCGCTGCAGGACGAGTTCTGCATGCACGGGTTGCTCGCGACGACGTGGTTCTCCGGTCCGATGGTGCTCGTGAACGGCCCGATTGCGCGGCGCATCGGGATGAACTCGGGCATGAACGCGCTCGGCCAAGGCAACCGTGCGAACGCGACGATCGGCCGCGCACTGCAGCTGGTCATCCGTAACGTCGGTGGAGGCAAGCCCGGAGAGATCGACCGCAGCACGCTGGGCCAGCCGGGCAAATACACGTTCTGCTTCGTCGAGGACGAGTCGGATCCGCGCTGGGATTCCTTCGCGGCGGAGCGCGGATTCGCGCCCGGCGCGTCCACCGTGACGCTGTTTGCCGCGGACGGCGTTCAGGGCGTGTTCGATCAGAAGTCGCGCACGCCCGATTCGCTCGCGCGGTCGTTCGCCGCGTGCCTGCGCACGGTCGCTCATCCGAAGATCGTGATGACGTCCGACGCGTTTCTCGTCGTGTCGCCCGAACACGCGCACGTCTTCCACGAGGCGGGCTGGTCCAAGCAGCGGCTCAAGGACGAACTCGCGAAACTACTGATGTTGCCAGGTAACGAACTGCATCAAGGCGCAGGCGGCATCGCCGAGGGGATACCCACAACCATCCAAGCCGATGCGCTGCCGAAGTTTCGCCCCGGCGGGCTCAACATCGTGCGCGCCGGCGGGAAAGCGGGACTGTTCTCTGCTATCATCGGGGGATGGCTGGCGACCGGCCAGATGGGTAGTAGCATCGTCACAAGAGAGATCCGCGAATGATCGAGAATCACGTGTTACTGGACCCAACCCACGAGGCATCGTCCGCCCGGCGCGAACGGCTGCCGCGGCCGGCTTCGCTCAAGGGTCAGACGATCGGCCTGCTCGACATCTCGAAATGGGGCGGCTCGTTCTTTCTCGATGTCATCGAGGCCAATTTCAGGAAGGCGGGCGCGGAAGTCATCCGGTACGCGAAACCAACGTTTACGCGGGTCGCCCCGGTGGACCTCAAGCAACTGATCTCGTCGCAGTGCACGCTGATGATCGAGGCGCTGGCGGATTGAGGCAGTTGCACATCGTGCAGTGTGCACGATGTAACGGATATCGAACAGCGGGGTATCCCGGCAGGGTTCGTGGCGACCACCGAGTTTGTAGACGCTGCTGAAACGCAGGCGCGGGCGCTCGGGTTCGACCCTGCACGCGTGTTCGTTTTGCATCCAATTCAAGACCGGACGGAGGCGGAAATCCGGGAGATTGCGGAGCGCGCGTTCGGTGACATCGCCGCGATGATCTGCATGCCAGCCCGGTAAAGACTTGACACACTGATCGATGAGAGTGGAGTTTGCATTTCTCCCGGTGTATACTCGATTTCTCTGCTTGGCGGTCGACCAAGTAGGTGACAGACTAACCAACTGATGGAAGGAGAGTACGATGCGCGCATTTCTTGCTGCGATGATGCTCGCGCTCGCCGTCGGCTTCGTGGGCTGCTCCCAAGAGGCTACCGAAGGCGGCGAGGAAGCTGCACCGGCCGCGGAAGCGCCGGCTGAAGGCGGAAACTAAGCCTACAGCGTCGAGCACCAACTGACGTAAACAGCAATCCGCCCGGTCCCGCTACGCGGGGCCGGGCGGTTGTGCTTTCTGTTCGTATCTTCCGCGGCATGCGCGTACACTGGATTCGAGCATGGCACTTGTGATTCGTCCATGCGACTATCGAGTTCATCGGCGCGTTCCCGGTCCGCCGGATCTGATGAGGAGCCGACCAACGATGTGGTACGTCATCGCCGCGATCGCAGGTGCGTGCGCCGGGGGGCTCGTCGGCTGGTTTTCGGCGATCTCTCGATCGGCCGCGGTCCGGCAAGCCGCGCAACGGGAACTCGAACGACACAATGCAGAGTTGACCGCGCGACTCGACGAGTCCCAGAAGCGCATCGCGAAGGTCGAAACGGACGCGAAGGCGGACTTCGAATTGCTGCGTAAGCAATTCGTTGAGCAATCTACGTTACGCGCAACAGCTGAGAGTGATCGGGACAACGCCCTCACTCGTGTCAAAGAGGAGCGTCAATTCTTGGAGCAAGCGCGCGAAACACTGAAGGATACCTTCGGCGCTCTGGCAAGTGCGAGTCTCAATGAATCCAGCCGACAGTTTCTTGATTTGGCGAAAACAAAGTTTGACGAAGTGCTTGCTGAGGCCAAGGGCGATTTGAACAATCGCCAGGACGCGATTCAACGGCTCATTTCACCGATTTTCGACACCCTCAAAGAGTTCGACAAACAAGTTCGCGACCTCGAAACCAAACGCGAGGGTGCTTACTCCGGAATTGTGAAGCACATGGAGAATGTAACATCCCTTCAAGAGGGTCTCCGCAAAGAAACAGGAAACCTCGCGGCGGCGTTGAGATCCCCTCAAGTACGCGGCCGATGGGGCGAGCTTCAACTGCGTCGCACCGTCGAGTTGGCGGGGATGACAGAACATTGCGAGTTCCAAGAGCAGGTTTCGGTCCAAACAGACACTGGCGCGGTGCGGCCCGACCTTGTCATCACGCTGCCTGATGGACGAAAGATATTGATCGATTCAAAAGTCCCCCTTGAAAGCTATCTGAGTGCGCACGAAGCAACGCAGGCGGAGGAACAGCATCGACTTCTGACCCTGCACGCGGCCCGAGTCAAAGAGCACATGCGCGCCCTCGCCAAGCGGAACTACACCGAGTATTTCGGGAGTTCGGCTGGATTCGTCGTGATGTTCATTCCAGTCGAGTCGTCGCTTTCCGACGCGTTGCGATTGGACCCGAGCATATACGAAGAGGGCCTCGAACGAGGCGTGCATTTGGTCACACCTTCAACGTTGATGACGATGCTCAAGAGCGCGGCGCTCGCTTGGCGCCAAGACGCGATGGCGAAAAATGCAGAGAAAATTAGCGAACTCGGGCGGAAGATGCATTCTCGAGTCCGGACCTTGGCAGAGCATTTCGCCAAAGTGGGCATTGGGCTCTCTCGTGCCACGAAAGCGTACAACGAAGCCGTAAGATCACTGGAAACTCACGTGCTGTCGTCAGCTCGAAAGTTTCAGGAATTCGGAGCAGTCCCCGCGGGTAATGACATTCCAGCAATTGAATCAATAGATGCCACTCCGCAACTTCCCCACACCGAGGCTTCGGAGAATGATGACTACGACGAAACCCGCACCACGCCCTTCCGGGCGCGCGGAAACGAGGGCTGACATGGCGACCATCGCAACCAAACCCGTATCGAGCAACGGACTTTTCGGCGTTCCCGAGAGCGTAAGGGAAATCCGACAGCGTGTACTCGAGTTCATTGAGCAACGCGTCTATCCGGTCGAACCTGAACTCGACAATCTTGATCGGCACGCGGTACTCGTGCGATTGAAGCAACTTGGCGCGGAGGCGAAACGCGAAGGGCTCTGGGCGCTTGGCCACCCGAAGGAAATCGGCGGGCAGGGCATGCCGTTCCTCGACTACGTCTACGTCAACGAGGTCGTCGGCCGGTCCGAATACGCGATGGTCGCGCTCGGCACGCACTCGTTGCAGGACTCGATCATGCTCCACCTGTACGCGAACGAGACTTGGCGCAAGCGATACCTGAAACCGCTGGTCGACGGCGACGTGTACCCCAGCTTCGCGATGACCGAACCGTCCGTCGCCAGTTCCGACCCGACGCAACTCAAGACACACGCGGAACTCGACGGCGACCACTGGGTGATCAACGGCCGCAAGTGGTTCACGACGGGCGCGGACCACGCCGCGTACACGACCGTCATGTGCCGCACGGAGCCGGGCGTCGAGGGCCACGCCGCGTTCAGCATGATTGTCGTGCCGACGGACACGCCGGGCTACAACATCGTGCGCGACACGCCGGTGCTGGGGCTCGACGGCGGCCATTGCGAAGTCGAGTACAACAATGTCCGCGTGCCGAAGGAGAACCTGCTTGGGCCGCGCGGCGAGGGGTTCCTCATCGCGCAGCGCCGCCTCGGCCCCGGCCGCATCTTCCACTGCATGCGCTGGCTCGGCCAGGCCCAGCGCGCCTTCGACCTCATGTGCAAACGCGCGAACGAGCGCATCGCCTTCGGCAGCACCCTCGCCGAAAAGCAATCCATCCAGAACATGGTCTTCGACACGGCGGCGGAGATCCAGGCGTCGCGCCTGCTCACGCTGGAGGCCGCACACAAAATGGATCAGGGCGACCCCGCGCGGATCGAGATCGGGCGCATCAAGGTCGTCGGCGCGCAGATGCTGCACAACGCGATCGACCGCGCGATCC
>CAYUZD010000098.1:2287-11049 GCA_964449475.1 uncultured Nitrospirales bacterium | reverse complement strand
CCCGGGGCCTCCTGCTCCCAAAGCAGGCGCGCTAACCGGACTGCGCTACGCCCCGAACGTGGGCGGATGATACACGACGCATAGGCTGGTGGGCGAGTTCGAGCGAGCCGCGATGGGTCGGCGCGTTGCTTTTGGACGGGACGATCGTCGAGCCTATGGGCCACTGGAACGGGTGCCGCGCGATCGCTGTGTCAACAACCCATACCATCTCACGCTCCCTGACGCCTGCCGTACTCTCTGTTTGTGTTGTGCTCGGTCTGTCCTGCATGTATTGGCCGATGTTCTGTGATCCGTCGGCGCTGAAGTTCTTCGGGATCTCGGACGCGTGGGTCTATACCGGCGCGGCCCTGTTCTACGTGGACCACGGGATTCACCATGGCGAGTTCCCGCTTTGGAACCCGCTCGTGTTTTGCGGGCAGCCGATCGCGGGAAATCCGCAGTATCTCCTGTTCTATCCGCCGAATCTCGTGCGCAGTCTGCTGACATTTGAGCCGACTCCCTGGAAGACGCAAGTTGGCCTGGCGGTACTGGCGGTTGCGCACGTTGTCTTCGCCGCGTTGGGAGCGTTTGCACTCGGGCGTCGCCGCGGTCTCACGCGCTCCGCCGCCGGATTCGCCGGTGTCGTTTTTGTCTTCTCGGCGGCGATGACGCAGCGCTACTTCATGCACCATCACATGGTGTTCGTCGTCGCGTGGCTGCCGTGGTGCCTGCTCGCGCTGGATTGGGCAATGGCGTCGATAACGTGGCGGTCCGCCGCCGGCCGGTTCGGGGTGTTGGGGATCGTGTTCGCGATGTGTTTGCTGGCCGGGTCGCCGGGGATCACGTACTTCGTCGCGATCGCGCTGGTGCTGTACTGGTTCCTCGCGAGGATGGAAAGCATTATTCGTGACCGACGCGCTGGCCGCGCGCTTCACGATGTATGCGGCGGAGCATTCGCGGTGTCGATAGCGCTGGGTCTGTCGGCGGTGTTTCTCCTCCCCGCGATCGAGTTCGCGAGTCACACGCAACGGACCGGCGGCGACGCGCCCCGGATCGAAACGGCTCCCGGGTACGAGAACATGAACGCGATCGAGGCGCTGCTGTTTTATCCCGGCGGCAATTCGCACGAGGGCGTCAAGGGCATCGGGGTTGCGGCGCTGTTGCTGTGCGTGCCGGCGTTGTTCTCCCGGCGGCGGGGCGACGCGATTGTCTTTTTGCTCATAGGCATGTTGCTCGTCAGCATGGGCCGTACCGATTCGTGGTTAACGCATCAGGTAGTCGGCGCGCTTGCGCCGTTTCCGATCAGTTCGCCGGGCCGGATGACGTTAGTGGCCGCGCTGCCGCTCGCACTGCTGGCGGGGCTGGGGCTGGACCGACTGCGGGAACCGTTCGCCCGGCGCGCGACGCGGCTCGCAGCCACGGGCGCCGTCGTGGCGTCCGGGGCATTTGCAGCGGTGACGTTGTATTCGTTGACGATCGGCCCGGGCGACGAACGCGGCTTCGACGCTGCGCATTCCCTCGTGTTCGCAGGGATAACCACGGCGGGGATTGCCGCTGCGTTGTGGCTCCCCGCGCGCCGATGGTTAACCGTGTCGGTCGCTGCACTCGTGCTGGCCGAAGGGCTCTATTGGCAAACGACACGCATCGCGACAGTAGCGCGCCGCGACGAGTTGTTCTATCACGGTACGCGCGCGTCCGCGAACATTCAGCCCGACTTCTGGGCGGCGAACACGCGCGACAGCCGATTTTCGCCGAACTCGAACTTGTACAGTCTTGAGGGGCAGATCAACGGCTATGACCCGCTGCAACTGCGCGGATTCGGCGAATTGATCGCGCCCGAGGGTGACACGTCATTCTATCGCGGCGTAGTCGAGGTGGCGCGGTGGAGCGACCGGCCGTATCTGTTGATGAAGCGCGCGTTCTGGCTGCAGCGCGAGGTGGTGACGGGGTCGATGCCGCCGCGCGGGACGCCGTTCCCGGTGACGACGACGGCGTTCCTCGACACCGGCAGCGCGGAGCACGTCCCAATTATCCAGCTTGAATCCGTTGCTCGCACGCCCCATTCCGCGAATGTGGAGTGCGTAAAGCTTGCCGACGGTCCAATCAATCTGAGTTCTTCTGGCGACCTGAATGGAGCGTCAACGCGGCTCTCGGTGGTCAAGGACGATTCCTCGCGACACCGCACGCTTCGCCTCTTCGTGTCGTCTGACGTTCGTGCGGAGCTCGAGGTCAGGCTGCCGGAGAAGGTCGCCGATCGGGCGGCGGGTCTGTGCGCGCTGTTGAACGTTGATCCGGAGCGTGCGCCGCAGGAATTCAACGTCCCATTGCCCGACGGCCTCATCTCAACGATCGAGATCGCGAGCTTGTTTCCCGGCGGTGCAGGAACGGTCACCATTGCAACTGTTGAACTTGTCCTCGATCGCGATGATGAGTCGGGCCACATCGGCGCGATCACGCGCACGGGCAATACCGTATTCGTCGAACTCCTCGACGTTCCCGGCTTTCGGGTATTAAGTTACATCGACTTCCACTATCCCGGATGGCGCGCCTACGCTGATGGCGTCGAGGCGCCGTTGCTGCGCACGTTTTCCTACTTCAAGGGAGTCGAAGTTCCGCCGGGATCGCACACGGTCCGGTTCGAGTATCGGCCGGCTTCCGTGCGGGCGGGCATGGGCGTGACAGCGGCGGCCATCGTCGCGACGGCGCTGTTGCTGATCTGGGCGTTCCGTGAACGGCGCTCAGGGTTCGCGGTACACTCAACGAATGACCACGGCCCAGGCACACCTTGACACTCTCCGCGTCGAACTCGGCGACCGCGGCTACCCGATTCTGATCGGCCAGAATATCCTGGACCGATTGCCGGAACTGCTGAAGGGCACAGACGCGCGCGGGGCCGTCGGTATTGTCACGGACACGCACGTCGGCCCGCTCCACTGCGCGAAAATTGAATCGATCGTGTCGTCGGCGGGTTTCCGGCCGGTCACGGTGTCCCTGCCGCCCGGCGAAATGCAAAAACGGCTGGATCGAATCGAGGAGATCACTGGGGCGTTCCTGAACGGCGGGCTGGACCGATCGAGCGCGATCGTGGCGTTGGGCGGCGGTGTCGTGGGTGATGTGGCGGGGTTCGCAGCGGCGGTGTATATGCGCGGTGTGCCGTACATCCAGGTGCCGACGACGGTGGTGGCGCAAGTGGACTCGAGCGTCGGCGGGAAGACGGCCGTGAACCATACGCTGTCGAAAAACGTCATCGGCGCGTTCCATCAACCGTCCGGCGTGCTCATCGACCTCGCGCTGCTGCGATCGCTGCCCGACCGCGAACTGCGCGGCGGTCTCGCGGAAGTCATCAAACACGGGATCATCGCCGACGCCGCGCTGTTCGAGTACATGGAAGCCCACGCGGAGTCCATCCTTAATAAAGATCTCGCGGCGTTGCACTATCCCGTGAAACGGAGCTGTGAGATTAAAGCCGCGATCGTCTCCGCGGACGAACGCGAGCTGGGCGAACGCGCGAACCTCAACTATGGCCACACGTTCGGCCACGCGATCGAGACCATTTCGGAGTACGGCCGGTTCATCCACGGCGAGGCGATCGCAATCGGCATGAATTGCGCGGGACACCTTGCGCGCGCGCTGGGGCTGGTCGATGACACGTTCGTCGAGCGACAACGGCGCTGTCTCGCGGCATACGGCCTGCCGGTGACGTGGCCGGAACTGCCGGTGGACGGCGCGCTCGCCGCGATGAAACGCGACAAGAAAGTGCGTGTCGGCACGATGAAATTCATCGTCGCCGATCGCATCGGACACGTGGTGCAGCGGACCGACGTGACCGAGGCGCAGGCGCGGACCGCGCTGGAAGCCGTAACACGGGCCGGTTGACGCATGGGCGGGGCGTTCGGCGGCGAGACCGCGGAGAGTTACTACGACGAAGGGTTGACCGCGGCGGTAAAGGGCGATCTGAACCGCGCGGTGGCGTGCTTCGAGAAGGCGATTCGGCTGGACAACACGATGGCGACGGCGTATCACCAGCTTGGAAAGTGCTACATGCGGCTCGGCCGCCACAAGAAAGCGATTACGTTGCTCAGCCAGGTCATCCAGAAACGGCCGGACCTCGTCGCCGCGCGACTGGACCTCGGGCACGCGCTGAACGGCCTCGGCGAACCGCAGGCCGCGCGGCGGCACTTCGAGGCCGTGCTCGCGGCGGAGCCGGCGAACGCGAAGGCGCTGCTGGGCGTGGCGGAGTCGGATTCGCGTGGGGGGCAGTGGGAGAGCGCGCTGAAGTTCGCGGAGCTCGCGCAGACGGCGGGCGGGCAGAACTATGCGACGCTGATGGTGCTCGGGCGCGCGGCGAAGCATATGGGGCAGGCCGAAGTGTCGGTGCGCAGCCTGTCGCGCGCGGACAAGGTCATCGAGAAATACCTCGAAACGAATCCCGAAAAGCCCGAGGGTCACTATCTGCGCGGGGAGATCGCGGTCGAAGTCGGCAACGACGCCGCGGCGCTGAACCATTATCGCGACGCCGAAAAGTTCGCGCAGCCGGACCGCGCGTATCTCGTGTATGGCGAGAGTTTTACGATGGCGGACATCGTCGCGAAACAGGCGCAGTGTCTGCGGCGGGTCGGGCGGCGGGACGCGGCGCGGGACTTGGCCGGCGTGGTCGAGCGGCTCGACCCGGAGCACCCGGCGCTGGCGGCGCTGCGGGAGGAATGACGCATGGCGGGCATCGACCTCCAGATCGTGCGCGAGTTCTTCGAGCTGAACCAGTTCAAGGTCGCAACGCGCTGGCCGCAGCACGACCCGCAGGCGGACGGCGGCGTGCAGTTGTACGTGCAGAACGCCGGCGGCCTGGACCCGCAGCCGGCAGAGTCCGAGCTGCATCCGTCGCGGCTGCGATCGGTGGGGAACGCGGTCGTCGAGGTGCGGCCGTGGCACACGGACCGGCTGTACGCGTCGCTGGTCGAGGGCAACCCCGTGCTGACGCAGTTTGCCGAGCCGTGGGCGCTCGGGCACGCGGCGGACTTCTTCGGCGGCGAGCCGTTCGCGACGATCCTCGTCGTGTCGGAACTGCCGCGGACGCCGGAACAGCGCGCGCAGGCGCTACGCCGGGTCGAACAGGGCGGCGTGCGGCATGTGATCGAGTTCCCCGCTATCCTGCAGGACTTAACCGAGCGCGTCGCGCTTTCCGGGTCGTACACCGGGTCGCCGACGCTGGAACTCCTACAACTGCTCAAGCGCTACCGGCTGCTGCGGTCGCAACAACTCGAGTTCACGTTTGGCCGCGAGTCGGCGACGTACGCGCGCAACCCGCGCGTTGAGACGGCTGAGGACACCGAGTAATCGCCAAGTTTCTGCCCACAGATTTCACCGATTCGCACAGATTAAGTTCTGACCACGAAAAGCCCCGAAACGATCGCGAAATTGCACGAACGTTAGAGCATTTTAGCCACAGATGGATACTGATGGACACAGATAACCCCGAAGAACAATATGGGACTGACGCATCCGCGTATCTGTAATTTCTTCAATCGCTCTAGTCGCCATTCCTGCGGAAGCGGGGATCTCTCCTTCGGCCGAAGCACTGGGTTCATCGGGAGATCCCTGCTTTCGCAGGGATGACGCGTCGATGTCATCCTGAGCAGAGCGAAGGATCTCGCGCACCGATCGACACACGCCTTCGAGAGACCAGACCGAATAGCATCGTCCCGGAATATCAATTCTGTGACCATCTGTGGAAATCTGTGGGAGGAGAAGCCCTTGACCTTTCTCTGTGCACCTCCGTGTCGTCCGTAGAGTCGCGGCAGTCCAATTCGTGATATGATCGTGCTATGAGAAGGCTCGACGCTATCGAGAAGGAAATCGCCGCGCTCTCGCCGGAGGAACTGGCGGACTTTCGCGCGTGGTTTCTCGAGTACGACGCGGTCGCGTGGGACGCACAGATTGCGTCGGACGCTCGCCGCGGGGCGCTCGATTCCCTAATTCGCGAGGCGGGGGCGCAGTACAATTCTGGCGAGTCCACAGAGGTGTGAAGCATTTTGCCACGCCCAGATTCTGGGCATGCTATCGCGCGTTGCCCCCGGAAGCACAAGCCCTCGCCGACGAGAAGTTCGCGCTGCTCAAGTCGGATCCGCGGCATCCTTCGCTCCACTTCAAGCAGATTGAAACTGTCTGGTCCTGCCGTGTCGGCCTTCGATATCGAGCGCTGGGTGTCGAAGTCCGCGATGGGATCGCTTGGTTCTGGATTGGCACCCATGCCGACTACGACCGCCTGATTTCGTAATGAATCTGTGGTCATCTGTGAAAGTCTGTGGGGGAGAAGCCCTTGACCTTTCTCTGCGCATCCCTGTGTCCTCCGTGGTTCAACCGTCTTTGACCTTGCCACCAACCATCCCTATATCACTGTGCGGAGCGTTGCCCTCGGCGGGCGGCGTGTCGTGCGCTGAACTAGGGTAGGTGGCTTGACAAACGCGTTGTGAGGAACAAGGGATCCGACATTTTTCGGAGTATTCGCAGGGCGGTGTAAGCTCGCGCGGGCGGAACGGGGGATCAGGGATGGCTAAGCGGGACTGGCGGACGGAGCTGGGTGAGCCGGACTTGGGGATTGCGGGATTCCAGCTTTGGATTCACGGGCGGGAGTATCCGGACGCGCAGGACTATCACGACAGGAACTGGCTGCGGGTGACGGCGCACTGCGGGGCGCTCGGCGCGAGCGTGTGGGCCGAGGGTGCGATCGTCCAGGCGCAGGACATCGAGTTTTTCGCGCAGGGGTGCGAGAAGATGCGGCGTGGCGAGGCCGCGGAGGCCAGCCTGGCGCCGGTCGAGCCGTACTTCGACGTGGAACTTGAGGCGACCGACACCCGGGCCACATCCTGATGCGCGTCCGGATCACGCCGGACAACCTCACGCAGTCGCACTCGTTTGAGTTCGAGATTGACCAGTCGTACTTGCCGGGGGTGATTGCGCAGTGCGGGGATGTGCTGTTTCGGTTTCCAGTGCGCGGTGAAGAAGGAACGTGAACAGGACCCTTTTCCGAGTTTGCACTGGGCGGCGCGTGGTAACCATCATGAATATTGCCGGTTGAGGTGTCGCTGCGGTTCGTACGGGGATTGGCGCGCGGGACTCGGGGTGATGGGAAGGGAATTACGGCATACGAATCAAGGAGTCGAGTACGATCCGAAGAATTGGCTTTCCCTGATATCAGGCCGTGCCTTGAAAGCGTTCAGCCACTCCAGCCACCATCTGGTCAACGCACCAGCGCGCGTACTGGCCGCCGAACAGGCGGCCGAGCCACTTGTGTACTGGCGGCAAGTCGTACTCGATGGAAACGGATATCCTGGATTCGTTCCTGGCGGGATCGATGAGAACCCGCATACGGTAGTTACCTACAATAAGCAGCTTTGGATTTCCTGCTGTCTCCCAGGCCTTCGCACGGGGCGGTCGATACTCGGTGATCACCTCATCGAGGTACAGGCTGATCCCGAAGGCTTTGCCCTTCATGCGTAGATGAGATCCTTTCCTCCTTCCCTCGCCGTCGTCCAATTTCAACTCCATTCGCCCGCCGCCCATCGCCCACGAAGATCGGTTCATGTGGGACGAGAACCGGGCATGATCGTCGACGAACAAGAATACCTCCTCTACCGGGGCCCGTACCGATACTGCTCTGGAGTATGTCTTCATTCGACGTCGATCAATGCCTGCCCGGTCCGCGAATCAGGGCTTGCGGGGTGAACATCAAATCGTCGACCCGTGCTTCATAGTCTATGTCCGTAAAGCGAAGT
Source organism: uncultured Nitrospirales bacterium (assembly GCA_964449475.1). Lineage (GTDB taxonomy): Bacteria > Hydrogenedentota > Hydrogenedentia > Hydrogenedentales > VFKU01. Next base: position 3,298 of record CAYUZD010000098.1, on the reverse strand, counting down.
TCGGTCGAGTGGCCGGTCCTCTCGGTCGCCGCGGTTATTCGTTGGGCGGTCCAAATTCCACCGATTCGTTCGATATCGCTCATTCTAATGGTCCTTAAGACCTCACCTTCAGAGTTGAAAAATTGCGATTTTAGTACCAACAGAATCTCGGTGTTGAGCCAGTGTATAGCCCGTTCGTAACCCAGATCGGCGGCCGTTCTCCGATCAGTGGGAGTCGCTTCGATCTTGAGGCACATATGTCCGTCTAGTATCTCGGCGCCAAGCAGGTCAAAGGAGAATTCCTCTGTGTTGATTCTGGTTTCCTTCTTGATGTCCTCGTACGTAAAGTCAGTCCCAACGAAACGTTCTCGTCGATCGCCGGCGTTAATCCGCCGGGCCTTTCGGGCGCTGGGAAGATACAGCCACTGGTCGTCTTCCTTGCCACCGTCCTCGTAGTCGATGGTGAGGAACCCCTTGCCTCGATCCGCTGAAGGGCTCAAGAAAAAGAAGACCGTGCGTCTCTCCAATCCATAGTACTTTCGGCAACTCAACGCGGTCTGAGCATGCTCTCGGCCGCGACGCGTGCGTTGCGTAATGGTGACGATCCGGCGGACATGTTCACCATCATCACGTGCGTTGTACATGGCGATTACTGATGCGGGATCCGGCGAAAGATTGTCGTCTTCGGGCGCGACGGAATCTCCCAACATACCGGCTAAAATCAATGCGACGACAGGACGGTAACGGCAACGATTCATAGGTCTGTCAGGTCGTCTCGATGAACTTCGAACGCTCGTCGAGCTTGAGAAAGGCGAGTACGGGATCCTTGAACTGCGCATGTTGAAAGACTTCCCAGTGCAGCCGCAGGTACGAACGAATGAAGCCCAGCACGTGACCCAAATAAATGGTCTGATAGTGTTCGCGGGTCGCCTCTCCAGGTGTCCCACCAAAGACGACCAAGCGGATTCGGTGTCCCGGCGCGGTGATGGCGTGCCCATGATGATGCAACTGTTGGACGATCTCGCGGACGTC
>CAYUZD010000098.1:0-2187 GCA_964449475.1 uncultured Nitrospirales bacterium | reverse complement strand
GGTCTGGCCGATGATCGGATACTCCGCCACCGTAAAGTATCCATTAATTCGCAAATATGTCTGGACAATTGCAACTGCGTTATCCATTTGCGGCCTTAACTTCCGGCCGCTACGCGCTTACGGTCAAAACGCCCGCTAATGTTGTAGGCTGCGGCCAGAATCGCGCCAAAGAGCCACCCAAGCACGAACACTTCGACAATTCCGATGAACACGCCTGTGACGGTCATATCGGCGGTCATGATGGGCGTCACGTCGAGCCCATGGAGTATCCCGTTAAAAAATCGAACGGAGGCCTCGCGAGAAACACAGGCCATTACGAACGCGCATGCTGAGTACGTCAACGCCATTGTGCTGCCCAAAGCAAAACCGAACCTCCGGACACTCAGTGTGCTCATGGTTCCTCCAGTGTGTCGGTGCGCGATCGCACCGGTTCGTCTTCGACTAACATCAAGGTCTACGACCGTCCTTGCCGAGATCGTGGTCGCCGTGTTCATCATGTCCGCCGTGGCCGTGCCCGCCGAGCATCATCAAATGACACCCGAGCATGAGCACAAAGAACAGTAGCGTAGTCATCCGCTGTGAAATGCCTAGGACTGGGGAAATGAATATGAGCAGAAAGGGCAGTACGCAACCAATGAGCATCCACAGCATGTGCTTGAATGAGTGACCTTTCCCGGGCGTTGGCATGAAACTCTCCTCATAGATACGGACAGTGAAGTCCGAAGTTCTGGTACAGCGCGTGCGGCACCGGCACGAGGATAAGCAGCAACATGACAAAAGAGAACCATCCGACGGCCATGCGTCCGAGCCCGAGCGAAGTAACGTCGTTGAGCGGCGGAATGCCCTTTCGCCCCGCCATGAAGTAGATGATCACGGCCCATGTAATGAGGGCACTCCAGACGAAGAGCGCCAGGGCGAACAGAAGAAAGATCGCCCCGGCGCTGACGGTGCCACCAATCCTCGGCCCAAACATTGCATCGGCGAGGTGTCCGCCGTCCAATTGGCCGATCGGCAACAAATTAAGGGCGGTAATCAATAGGCCAAGCCATCCGGCGAACGCCAGAGGGTGCAGAACGAGTTGGTGGCCCGACGCGATTTCAGTTCCGAGTGAAAGTTTTGCGATCGCCGCCAGGAGTACCGAAGATCCAACCTGTGCGCCGTGGTGGGCGGCAGCACTGGCTGCGTCGGGGACGCTCAGAACCTCTGACGAGCGCAAGCCAACGAAGAGCGCGACGACCGTCACAGCCAGTCCCGCGAGTGGACCGGCAACCGCAACGTCGAACAAGACCTTGCGGTTGGCCGACGGTTCCCGCAACTGGATGAACGCGCCGAAGGTTCCGAAACCAAAGGGCGCAGGGATGAAAAAAGGGAGGGACACGTTCATGCGATGTTTGCGCGCGGCCAGGAAATGTCCCATCTCGTGGATGCCGAGGATCAGGAGCAACGCCGCGGCATAGGGGATCCCATCGAGAAATCGCGGCGTGGCGCCGGCTGTGCCCATCCCCTGGTGAACCGCGCCCGCCCATGTCGTGGTGGCGAAAGTGACGATCAGCAGGATGACATGAATCCATGGGCGGTCATGGTGATTTTTTACAGGAAACAGTCTCCGTGGAAAGAGCATAACGGAGGGGTTGCCGAACTCGTTCAATTGAAGCGTTGGCAACAGCCTTGAATTGCGAAACCGTGCGGCCAAGAGGTCGTACGACTCGGCAGGAGGCTTCAAGAGATCACCCTCGATCGCGAGCACGTCTCCGATATTGCGCCGTGCGATCGGGCGGATGATGTCGCTTAGATGGTGCTCCTCTTCATCCGTAAGCTCTACAGGTGCGACTTCGGTAAGAATAGTTGGACGCCGTTGCCGCTTGGTGGCGCGAGCGATCATCAAGACCATGAAGGACGCTGCGATAAGCAGTAGCGATATGATTGCCAATAGTCCCACGTTGCGAACCTCCGGGCAAACAACCGACCGCAAATGCGATTACGATGCGCACGGCCAAGCGAATATTCTTGCCAATGTGTTCATCAACTGCACCGGGTCCCATGCCTCGCCTATTCAAGCGGCTGGTCGTGCATGATTTTCCCGGATACGACAAACAGAAGACCGGCGGCAACGCCCAGAGCACCAGGCAGAATTCCTCCAGGGCCGAGCAGAATCAATCCGCCGGCGATGAACATGATCAGCACGCC
>CAYUZD010000097.1:0-11119 GCA_964449475.1 uncultured Nitrospirales bacterium | reverse complement strand
CGGCGTACGCGCTCTTGAGCAGCCAGTTGATCGTGCCGATGATTTCGTCCGGGTGTTTCCCCGCGTCGAGCAGCCGCCGCAACGAGTGCAGCGCGTCGCCGGGCTGCGACGCCGCGATCGCGTCCGTCAGCGCCCAGATTTCTTCCTCCGCGACGTCGGCACAGGCGGCGTTGACGTCCTCCGTGGTGAGCGACGTCCGCGACTCGCCGACGTAGTTGATGACGTTCGTCAGCGCGTTCTCGACGTCGCTCAGGTGCGTCCCGGCGCGATCGACGAGCGCGCGGACGGCCTCGCGGTTGATCGTGCGGCCGCGCACGCGGGCCTCCTCGGCGATCCACTGTTCCACTTCCGACGACGTCAGCGCGGGGCATTCGACCACGGCGCCGAGCTTGTCGCAGGCCTTGAAGAACTTCGTGCGCTTGTCCATCTTGTGCGCGATGAACAGGATCACGGTCGATTCATTCGGCGAGGCGAGGTACTCCAGCATCGGCCCGGCCGCGGAATCGGTCAGGTACTTTTCGGCGTGCCGGACGAGAATGACGCGGCGCGGCGCGAGAAACGGAAGCGTCTGCGCGTCCATCACGATTTGCCCCGGCGCGTTCTCGTCGGCATAGAACGCGGCGAAGGCGAAGTCCTTCATCGAAGGATCGACCGTCGCACCGATGACGCGGTCCGCGCACCGCTCCGCCATCGCCGGCTCGAACGTGGGCATCTTCGCGCGCGGCCCCTTGCCGGGACAGAACAGGTAGACGTTGCCCGGCGCATTGGGATCGAATCGCTGGAGGAGTTCCTGCGCGATCACGCGGCTACCACGGCTCGACCGTGCGGTAGAAAATGTCCGCCGCGAGCCGTTCGAGCGCTTCGGAGGCGGCCTGGTTCTCCTCGTCCGACTGGAACGCGCGGACGGTCGGCAGGAAGGACTGCGCGTTGCCGCGCAACCGATCCGAGGAGCCGGCCGTGGCCGCCGTGACGAAACTCGTCTGCCCCGTGACGCTGGGATCGCGCCACAACACCTCGCCCGTGCGCGCGTCGGCGACTTCCACGCTGGCCGAGACGAAGGTCTGGAACTGCGACACTTCGTCGTCGCGGTCGAACGTCAGCCCGCGCAGGCTGTAGTCGAGTATTGTCCCCGACACGATGAGATCCGCCTCGCCGGGCCCGACCACGCGCAGCCGGCCGTCGTTGAGGAACTTGCGGATGACGGCGTTGGTCAGCGGCGCCTGCAGGTCGTATTCGCGGCTCTTGTTCTGGAACGCCGCGACGTGGACGGTCTGGTATTTCTCGTCGAGGGACGACTGCATCGTGTAGCCGCATCCGCAGAGCAGCGCCGCAGCGGCGCACACGCACGCGAATCGACCTGCGGCGCGCTTCATGGCTTGGCTACGGGCGAACCGAGGAAGCCGGACTGCAAATCCGGCTGTGCGGGATGGTCGTTGAGCCATTTCAGGGCCTTCTCCGACGCTTCCGTGCCGGAGAACTCGTACGCCGTGATCTCGAAGTAAATGCGCGCGGAGTCGAGGTCGCGCCGGCGCTCGTAATAGCGCGCGGAGCGGTACCGCTGTTCGGCAATTGACTCGCGCATCGTCTCGCTGACTTCCTTGCGGCCGGCGACGCGATCGTCTTCCGGGAACCGCCGCTCGAACTCGGCAATGGACTCCATCGCGAGACGGCTGGGCGCCTGGTCGTAATCGGGTTCGTGCGCGGATTCCTCATAGGCGCGCGTGAGATCGAACGACGCCTCGCGGACCCATTCCGAATCGGGATAGTCTTCGATGACCCGCCGGAACTCGTAGCCGGATTCGAGATACCTCTCGCGCGCAAACTCGCACTTGCCGATCTTGTACTGCGCTTCGGCGGCTTCCGGCGTGAACGGCTGATTCTCGATCACGATCGTGTACACCTCGATCGCGTTCTTGAACGGCCGGCGCCGCGCGCTCTGGATCCACTTCAGGGGCGCATGCGACATCATCCCGCCGGTCTTGCCCTTGGTCTTCTTCATCCCCTTGTCGTAGAGCGTGTCGCCGATGTCGTACTGCTTCTCGATGACGGAATCGTACAGCGGGCTGCCGGGGTGCAGCGTGACGACCTTCTGGAATTCCTCGGCCGAATCCACGTACTTGCCCTGCGCGTACCGGATCTCGCCGCGGATGAACTGGTTCTGATCGGCGAAATCGGAGTCGCCGTAGAACTGCTCGAACTTCTCTGTCTCGCTCCACGCGTTCCTGTAGTCGCCCTCTACCAGCAGCGATCGCTGGTACTCGATTTGGAGTTCCGGCGTCTCCTTCGGCAGGTTCTGCATGCGGACGAAGCGCCCGGTCTCCGGCGTCCACGTCCACTGGGCCGACGCCGCCCCCGCAAGGCAGCACATGAGCGCGGAGCATGCCGCCAACCGGCAACGCATCGCGTGTCTCCTTTGGCGTTCGCTGGCGCCGCTGAAGGCGGGCCACCCCTCACTGCAAACGCTGGAAAGCGTATCAGGCGGGGCGGGAAACGCTCAACTTGCGCTAGTGACCGGCTTTTTCGAGCGCCTTGTTCCACTGCGCGATGTGTTTGGCCGTGGCCTGCAGCAGCGCGTCGATGTCGCCCTCGAGTTCGATTGTCTGGATTGTGTCGCCCTGGACGATCGCGTCCACGACGTCCTGATCGTCCGGGCCCGAGACGCGGCCAAACACGGAATGCTTGTCGTCGAGCCACGGTGTCTCGACGTGGGTGATGAAAAACTGGCTGCCGTTGGTGCCGGGGCCGGCGTTCGCCATCGAGAGGACGCCGGGCTCGTCGTGGCGCAATGCAGGGTCGAATTCGTCGCCGAAGCGGTAGCCTGGGCCGCCGGTGCCGGTGCCGAGCGGACACCCGCCCTGGACCATGAAATTGCTGATGACGCGGTGGAATTTCAGGCCATCGTAGAAACCGCGCTGGGCGAGGTTCACGAAGTTCGCCACGGTCATCGGCGTCTTGTCCGCGAACAGCACGAGGTGGATGTCGCCCTTGCTGGTTTTCATCGTCGCGCGGATGGGCTCGAGCTTCGGCATTTCGGGTGGCCTTTCGGTCGCGGCGCGTGGCGAACTGGGCAGTGGATTCGCGGCCGCGTCTACTCCGCTGCCCGGCACTGAACATGACACGAGCGCACATACGCCGCACACGGACAGCACGGATCGTACGACTGCTCCCCCGAGGAGTCGCATGCATTTCCCCCAGACTTCGCCGCGCGCCCGTCCCCCCGACGCGCGCACGGCATGGTTATGGTACGGCCCGCGGCGCGAGACGATCAAGGCCGCGGGTGGGTGAATCAGTTCGTGGCGGGCTCCGCGCGGCTCGTGACGGACTGGTCCGAGCCGATTTCCTGAAGCAGGCGCGCGCGCAGTTTCTCGCCGTCGGGCGACGATATCTCCGCGAGCGCGTTCGCGATGCGCGCCTTCTGTTCGGTCGTCTGTGCCGACTTCGCGAGGCGCTCGTAATACTTCACGCGCTGGTCCGCGGTCCGCGCCGTATCATGTTCGAGATGGTTCAGCGCGCCGTCCACCGCAAGCGATCGCACGGTCGCGTCTTTCGCGTCGCGCGCGACGCGTTCGAGCGAGTCGAGCGGCGCCGGGGTCGGCCACGCCGCCAGCGTCTCCACGGCGGCGACCTGCACGCGCCCGGTCGATCCGCGCGCGACGCTGTCCAGCGCGCCGACGCCTGTGTCGTCGCCGACGGCGCGAAGAATGGACACCAGCGTCAACTGGCCCTCTTCGCCGCCGCGGCCACCGCTCAACGCGCGCGCGATCGCGTCGGTGCGCGGCTTGCCCGCCGGGGCGCGCCGCGCGACCGCGATGACGGCTTCCCCGATCGCCGCGCGGTCGGAGTCGTCCCAGCCTTCGAGCATCATCGAGACCATGTCGGGCAGTTCCTGCTGCGTGCCGATGGCGCCGAGCGCCTTGAGCGCTTCGAGCCGGACGGGCCGCACGTCGCGCGCGGCGATGCGCATCACGACGGGCACACCCTCGCGCACGTTGCGCTTCGCGATCATCTTCATCGCTTCCGCGCGCACGCCGTTGTCGGCGTTCATCGCGGCCACGAGCAGTTCGTCATTCACGTTGGCGTGCGTCAGCGCGTCGAGCGACTGCTGCGCGAGCGCCTTCTCCTGCTCGGTGCCGGTCGCGGCGACCTTGAGCAGGACCTGGATTACATCCGGGTGGTTGAACTTGCCCAGTGCATCGAGCGCGGCCAGGCGCACAACGGGGATGCGACTCTGCGCCGCGAGCACGAGCGTATCGAGCGCGGCCTCGTCGCCGCGCACGCCCAGCGCGTGCAACAGCACGGCCTGGTTGTCCGGCGTAAGGCCAGCGTACGCCTTGATGAACGCCTCGGTCGCCTTGCGGCCCGGGACGGATTTCGCTTCTTCGGCGGCGACCGACTCGAGTTCCGGAATGCCGCTGGTGAGCGCCTCGACAATGGTCGGCACAGCGTCCTCGCCGTACGCGCGAATGAGCCCGCGCAGGCCCTTCGCCTTCACGTCGGCCGGCTCGAAATCGATCATCAACGCCTCGAACGCGTCGATGGCGGTCTCGCGGTCGTTGTATTTGAGGCTCGTCAGCGCCGCCTCGACGTAGGCATCGGTCGCGGTGGGCCGCATCTTGCGCGAGAGGTTCGAGCGGCACCAGTCAAGCGCCTCGATCGATTGCCGGCCGGGAATTTTCGATAAGGCCGTGAGCGCCGCTTCGGTCGTGGGCACGTCGCCCACGTCGGCGAGTTCGCGCAGCACGGGCACCGCGGTCGCGTCGCGCCGGTTGCCGAGAGCGGTGATGATCCCCTTTTGCTTGTCGCCCTTCGCGCCCGGTAGTGCGTCCATCAGCGTCTGCTGCGCTTTCGGATGGCGGACGCGCTCGAGGCCTTTGCACGCGATGTCCCAGGTGTCGGCCGTGGCGAGCATGCGCTTGAACGCCGGCACCGTGTCCTCGTCGCAGATCCGGTAGAGTTGCTCGGCGGCGAAGACCTTGGACGCGCGCGCGACCCCGGACGCTTCGATGACGTCAACGAGCCGCGCCTCGGCGTCTACGCGCACGCGGTACGTCTTGCGTGCTTCGTCCACGTATGCGCGGATCGTTTGCTGCGACGCGTCGGACCCGCCGGACGACGAGCGGAGCTGGCTGAACGCTTGCTGCACGTCCGACCCGGCGGTGTTCTGGCTGATGGCGCCCGTCGCTGCGGCGAGCGCGATCGCGAAACTGGCGATTGAACAGACTACTCGCATCGTGTCCTCCCCACGTTCCTCCCCCGAGGATGGGCACGCCCGGTGATTGGCCGGACCCCTGCCACGCTGGATACAGTGTACCATGTGCGGGTGTAAGTGCCTGAATTCAGGCCGGTTCGGAGTTTTTTTCGACGTGTTCGAAGTGTCGCGTGAACGCCTGCCGGAGCGCCCGGCTCTTTCGTGTCTCGACGGTGCTTAGCACGAGCGCCTTGCGTTCCGGATCCTCCCGAAACAGCGCGAGCGCCTCGATGATTGCCGCCGCGACGGGTTCGCCGGCGCTGGACAACTGATCCAGGAGAAAGCGAAACGATTCTTCGGAGCGCACGATTGAGATGGGCAGCGCGAGCAACGGTTGCACGTCGCCGCCGCCGCGCCTCCAGTACTTGACCAGCGTCGCGAACACGTCCTCGTGGTGCGACGCGCCGATCGCAAGTGCCGCAGCACGCACACGATCCGCATCGGCGTCGTCGAGATACCGCGTCACGAAGTTGAACGAGTTCTCCGGCGCAATCTTCATCAAGGCGTCGAATGCGTCAAATTCGACGCCGCGTTCGGGGTCGCGGGCGCGATCGGACTCACGAGCGATCTTCGAGCGGAGCAGGAGTTCCGCGCGCTCGTCGGGCACGCCGGCGAGCGTCTCGACTGCCATTGTACGCGTCATCGGTTCGGGATCGGCGAGGAGTACTGCGTGCCAGCGGAACGCGTCCGGGTGGCCGAACGCGATCAGCGCGCGGCCGCACAGCGCGCGCAGCGTTGCGGCAGTGTCGATGGGTGGGCCGAAAGAGGGTTCGGGCTGGCGGTGCCGGATGCCCGCGAGAAACAGATCGTGGACGGGTTCGTGAAACCGGCTCAGTGCATTCACAATCGCGAGTTTTGCCGAACAACCCGGATCGCGTTTGACCGGATCCGTCATGAAATAGAAGTACGATTCGGCCAGTTCCGGCGCGAGTTCGGCGAGGCCGCGCGCCTCAGCCAGCGCCGCCGCCTTCGCGATCACGTAGTTGCTCCGGTGCCGAAGCAGCGGCCGGAGCTGCGCGGCAAGTTCGTCGTCGGACGCGATTTCGCGCAATCGGGGCAGCGCCGCGAGCGCGTCCTCGGTCGTGAGCCGCTTCGCCATGCGCGTCAGCCGATCGCGCGGACGATGCACGCGACGACTTCGTCGTGGGACAGGTTCGAGCAGTCGATCGTAACGTCCGCGTACTTCTCGTAGAGCGGTCTGCGTTCGCCGTAGAGGTCGCGGAACGACTGCCCCGGCGCAATCGCGAGGCCGCGCGGATCCGCGCCGGCGACGCGCCGCTCGAGGGTGTCCGCGTCAAGCTGCAGGTAGATCGCGATGCCGTTCCGTTTGAGGTGCGCCATGGCCGCGGGACTGTAGACCGCGCTGCCGCCGGTGGCGATCACGGCGCTGCGCGCGTCGAGCCCGAGGATGTGCCGCTCCTCGATCCGCCGGAAGGCGTCGAGGCCCTCGGCGTCGAGGATGTCCTGCAGCCGCCTGCGCTCGGCCGCCTGGATCACGAGATCGGTGTCGATGAACTCCCGCGACAGCGCCTTGGCCAGCAGCACGCCGACGGTGCTCTTCCCCGCGCCGGCCATGCCGATGAGCACGATGTTGCGCGCGGCGGCCATAATCGGATCACGGCAGGGGCTTGGCGTACCAGCCGATGTCCCAGAACTTGTCGAACTTGTGGCCGACTTCCTCGATCACGCCCTTGAATTCGAACCCGAGTTCCGTGTGCAGCGCGATCGAGGGGTCGTTGGGCAGCGCGATGCACGCGACCGCGCGGTGCACGTCCTCGCGCGCGAGCCGGTCAAACAATTCGGTGTACAGCGCCGTGCCGATGCCGTGCCGGCGCGCGTCGCGATGGACGTACACCGTCGTCTCGACGGTCCGGTCGTAGGCCGAGCGCGCGCGGAACGTCGTGCTGTAGGCGAACCCGACGAGCTCGCGTTCGCGTTCCGCAACAACGATCTGGTGCCGGCCCGTGGGCGCGAACTGGCGGAACCAGAACCGGCGCTTCTCGAGCGTCCACGGCTCGATATCGAACGTGACGGTCGTGTTCTCTACATAGTAATTGTAGAGATCGTTAATCGCCGGCACGTCACTGTCGCGGCCCGGACGGATGGAAATGGCTACGTCCAACTCAACCCCTCGCAGAAAATTTGCCAGAGTGTAACACAGGGAGCGAGCGGCTCCCTTTGAACGCGTGAGGTTCGAGATTGCGTCGTCGCTCAAGCCCGCTCCTCGCAATGATACGTTTCAGGTCATCGCACCCGGCCGTAGGCGAGGCAGTCACCCGTGCGGCCGTCGCGGTGCACGGCGCCGCGGAGCCGGCCCTCGAGCGTGAACCCGTTTTTCTCGAGCACGCGCGCCGACGCGGGGTTCCAGTCGTAAACGAACGCCTGAACGCGCGCGGCGTCGAGCGTGTCGAACGCGTGACCAACAACGAGCCGGACCGCCTCGGACACGATGCCGCGGCCCCAGTGCGGCTGCGCGAGCCAGTAGCCCATCTCGAACAGATAGGGCGACCATTGCGGCTTCGGATGCAGGCCGATCGCGCCCGACGCGACGCCGTTCACCTCGATGACGAGGCGCAACTCGCCCGGCGGGGTGGTCGCGCAACTGGCAATCCACGTCTTCGCGTCCTCGAGCTTGTAGGGACTCGGAAACGTCGAAATTAGGTTCCGCGCGATCGCCGGGTTGTTCGCATAGCGTGCGATCGCCTCCGCGTCGCTTTCGCGAGGCGGACGCAGGATGAAGTTGGTTCCGAGGAGTTCGATCATGGTGCGCTGGTTCCTGCCAAGAGAGAGCAAGTATGCGCACGGCCTGCCACGGATACACCCCGTCCGGAGCGTCACTAAACGCATACGATTCCCGTGGCCGCCGCGCATTCCCATCGCCGCGCGGTCGAGCGCGAATCCAGAGTCGCTCATCGGGAAAGGGATCGAGAACCCAGAGCCTGGCGCCCACCCGGCCGCATATTAGCGGTTGGCGGGAGCGCGTTTTCCGGCCTGGACGATGCCCACGGAGGCCGCGTGCAGGATGTAGCCCGCGTCATTCAACGGATACGGATTGTCCACGCCCGCGCCGGGCCGCCACCGCACGAAGCCGACGTGCCCGTCGAGGTAGAGCACGTTCACTCCGCCCGGCGCGTGGGTCAGCTCGTCCGGGTTCGGCGCCGCGGTGTCGTGCATGACCGTGATGAGCGACGTCGCGCGCGCGGCCGCGCCGGGGCTCTTCACGTCGGTGATGATGAACCGTTCCATGCCCGCGCGCAGGCGGTAGAGGGTGTCGCCGTTGTCCGAATCGGGCGTGAGCGCCCAGTCCTGATCAGCGAACGCGCGCGCGGCGTCGATTCCACTCGCATAAGCCGACGCTAGGTCCGAGGCCCACTGGCCTACGGCCGATTCAAACCGGCCCATGTGATGCGCGACGCCGGTCGGTGCGAAAGTCTCATCGCCGAGCGCGAACCCGTTGTAATAGTACGTGTCCGCGACGACCTCGCACGGTTGCACGACTCCGTCGTTCGCCTGCGCGCCGGGAGCGTAATTCGGATTGTCCGACTTCCCCTGGTCCCACAATTGTTCCGCGGACAGTCCGCCACGATTGGTTGGGCACGCGAGGACGGCCGGGTCCGCCAGATAGTGCGAGTGCATCGCCTGGAGATCGAACACCGCGTTCCACATGCGCAGGCGGCCGTCGCAATCCGTGACGTTCATGTGCGGATACAGGTTGCCGTGCGACTCGCTCGCGTACATCTTGAGCGCGACGCCGATTTGTTTAAGATTGTTCTGGCACGTCCGGCGTCCGGAGGCGTCGCGCGCGCGGGCCAGCGCAGGCAACAGAATCGCGGCCAATACCCCCACGATCGCGATTACGGCGAGAAGTTCGATCACTATGAAACCGCGGTTTCTCACTTTTACTGCCACCTCGACTGCTTCACGACGCACATGCACCCGAACGCCCATCACAGGCGGGCCATTCCTTGGACGATCCAAGCGCGCGATTGGTTCCATCGTGAGGACGGGAATAACAATGCGAAAGAACGGAGAATCCGCTTCGGCATTCGTCGTTTCGTCCCCCGACACGACGAATGTTCTAACCCGGCGCGATGCACGCCAGTTCCGCGGCGCGCATCAACTACTTCGTGAGTTGTTCGAGAACCTTATCGCCGAATTCCTGCGTGCTGACCGGCTTGAGCTTGCCCTCGGGGTCGCGGAGGTCAGCGGTGGTGTAGCCCGCGCCAAAGACGGCGCGCATCGCGTCCAGGATGCGGCGGGCGTCGTCGCGCATGTTGAAACTCTTCTCGAGCATCAGCGCGACAGAGCCAATCATCGAGTACGGGTTGGCGATGCCTTTGCCGGCGATGTCGGGCGCGGAGCCGTGGGACGGCTCGTAGTAGGACTTCTCGGTGCCGATGCACGCCGACGGCATCAGGCCCAGCGATCCGAGTAGGCCGCCGCCGAGATCGCTCAGGATGTCGCCGAACATGTTTTCCATCACCATCACGTCGAACTGGCGCGGATTCAGGACAAGCGCGGTCGCGGCGGCATCGACGATGACGTGCTTGACCGTCACGTCCGGATACTCGCGCGCGACTTCGTCGAGGATTTCGCACCAGAGCACGCTGGACTTGAGCACGTTGTTCTTATGCACGTTGTGCAGCACGCGCTTGCGGCCCCGCGCCTCCTGGAACCCGACGTGCAGGATGCGCGCGATCTGGTGCTCGTCGTAGTCGAGCGACTCGCGCACCCAGCGGGTGCCGTCCGACCGTGTGCCGGTCTCCTTCTCCCCGAAATACAACCCGCCGACGAGCTCGCGGATGATCATGATGTCGATGCCGCCCTCGACCACGCGCGGCTTGAGCGGCGAGAAGTGGGCGAGCTCGGCGGGCAAATACACCGGGCGAAAATTCGCGTAGGTGTTGTACCGGCGGCGTAACGGCAACAGCGCGCCGCGCTCGGGTTGCTCATCGACCGGGATTTTCTTCGATTCCTCAAAGCTGAGGCCGATGGGGCCTTTCAAAATCGCGTCGCACCGGTCGCAGACGGCCTTCGTCTCCTCGGGAAACGCGCTGCCGGTGTCGAAATACGCCCGCCCGCCGAACGCCGCGGGATGCAGCTCAAACGTGACCCCGCTCTGCTCCCCGATCAGGCGCAGGACCTTCAGCGCCTCGGCCATGATCTCCGGCCCGATGCCGTCGCCTTCGAGGATGGCAATGCTGTGTTTCCGGCTCAAGGTGACGTCCGTTTACCTCTCGATAGCTGTCCGCGAAACCATGCGCAGGAGTCAGGCCAGCGCCTTCTTCAGCGCGCCGACGGCATTCATGTGCATCCCGGCATGCATCAGGTGGAACCCGAGCGCCTGGTCGATGCTGTTGAGCGTGAGGCCCGGCATCAGTTCGAATCCCTTGAAACTGTCGAATTTTCCGGCGTTCAGGTCGGAGACAACCTGTGGGAGGATCTTCTTGAAGTTCTCGACCACTTCACCGACCGGCGGTGCCTTTTCCCATTTGGACGGCGACGTACCGCCCTTGAAGAGATCCCCATAGTTCGCCGGCAGCGGGGACGCGAGGCCCGCGTGCGGATACGTCACGCCCGCGAGCGACGACGCGAGATGGCCGAGGTTCCACAGGATGTTGTTCGATTTGCCCGCGGGTACGGCGGCGATCTGTTCCTCACTGAGCTTCTTGATCCCGCCTTCGATATACCCGTGCGCGGCCATTAACAGGCCGATGAGTTCCTGGCGTTGCATGGTGTGCTCCTCCCCGGCGCGCGTCGGCCGTGTCGATGTTTCACGTAGGCGCGGGAGAATAGCACACTATCGGCCGGGCCTGCCGCACGGATCGGTCTCGTTCAGTCCGGCGTTTCGTTCCGCATGCACGCCATCGC
>CAYUZD010000096.1:8315-11132 GCA_964449475.1 uncultured Nitrospirales bacterium | reverse complement strand
CGCGCGACCGGCAGACCGCTCGAATCCAGATGCGCGGAGAGGCGGTGCTGGAACCGCAGCGCGTCGAGGATCTCGGCGTCGGCGTGGTACGTCTTGAGGAGGAATTTCCCTTTCTCGGTTTCGATGAGGTACTTGCGGTGGCGGCGCTGGTGGACGTGCGCGAGTTGCTGCGGCGGGCCAATCTCGCCCAAGTCGTAGTTCTCGTAAACGACATTGGCGAGCGCGCGCTGGGCAGGGGTCATCACAGTCACGGTGGTGTCCATGGGTCAAGGATCAGGTCGTCGATAGCTCCACCTTCGACTGCGACCGGGCCGCGGCGGCCTCGGGCGTAATGGCGACATCCTTAAACAGCCGCTTGCTGTAGAGCTTCTCGGCCTGGTCGGTGTGGTGGGGTGAGTCTGGGTCGGCGCTCTGACCCCAGGGCGTGCAAGTGTAGGTCTCGATGCCGTCCTTGTGGAAGAACATGAGGGCCATGCTCATCGAGCCGTTGTTCGCGACGTAGACGCCGCTGCCCTTCTCGGTTTCGCGCGCGCCGACGTTGAAGAGCGTGCGCGTGCGCCGCGCACCGCTGCCGAGGACGGCACCGTCAACGGGGAACAGGCGTCCGTTGCGCCCGACCTTGTGTATGGCACCCCAGGGTACATCGAGCTTCCCGTACGTCTCGCGCATCTGCGCGCAGGCGTCGGCGAGCCCTTTGATGAGCGCGACGTGGTCGGCGGAGGCCAGCCGCTCGCCCGCGCAGAGCTTCTCGTCGTTGACGTTGCCCTGGGCCTTCTGGCGCCAGTAGAACACGAGCGTCGCGGCGATGCTGTCCTTGGTGAACTCGCCGTCCCACTCGCGGATGGCCTTCGCGGCCTCCGTGACGTCCTTGGTGAGCAGTTCGATCGCGGCGGAATCGCCAAGCGCGCGGTCGAGGGCCGTCTGCCAGGGCTTGGCGAGCACGTCGTACACGTCAAACGCGATGGCCTTGGCCTCGTCCTTGGTGACGCTCGGGTCGCTGCTGAGGAGTTGCAGCGCGCGCATGCCGCGCGTGTTGTTCGAGTCCCAGGAGACGTTGTAGATGTAGCTGGGGTACTTGTCGGCCGTCATGGGCGAATCGACCATCATGAACTCGGGGCTGATGTTGCAGTTCTGCATGTACCCCTGCGGCGGGTTCTTGATCTGGACGAGGTCCTCGATGGGATGGATGCCGGTCCAGGCGGTCGCGGAAGAACTGCCGGGGACCGCCTTGAGCCAGTCGTGGCCGTCGGGCCGGATGGGCACGCGGCCGACGCGGACGTACTGGATGTTGCCGTCGCGGTCGGCGAACATGATGTTCTGCTCCATGTATTCGTTCAGCGCGAGCGCGTCGTAGAACTCCTCGTTGTTGCGCGCGAGACACATCCGGAAGAACTGCTCGCCAAGTTGCGTGGATTCGGTGTAAGGGGTCTTGCCTGCGAACGCGATGCCTTTCTCGTAATCCGGTTCGGCGAAGAGCGGGCCGAGTTCGGTGATGCCCGCGGGCCGCGAGACGGCGGGCTTGTCCTTCACGGGGATCTGGATGAATTCGATCTTGGCCGTCTTCCACTCGCCGTCGTACTTGTACTGCATGCGGTTGGCGGGGTTGAGTTCGAGCTGATAGATGTCCGCGGTGTCGGGCCCGCCGGTGGTGGCGGCCCAGCCGACGTGGCCGTTGTGGCCGAGGGCGAGCATCGGGGAGCCTGCAAGGAAAAAGCCCTGCATCTGGATCGTCTCGCCGAAGACGTGGGCTTCGTAGAACACGGCGAGTCCTTCCCAGGTGAGGTGCGGATCGGTGAGGAGAATGGGTACGCCGTCGGCGGAGCGTTCCTTGGCGACAGCCCACTGGTTCGAGCCGAAGTCGTTCGAGTTCCGCGTATTGCGCATTTCGTCCTGGATTTGTCCGAGCGGCCAGCGCATGACCATGGCCTGACCGATCGCGATCGGATGCCACGGTTCGAGGTCGATCGCCCATTCGGGGCGTTTCTCCGGGTGCGTGGCCTCGTAAGCCTTCACCCCGGCGACGAATGCGGAGAGCATTTCGCGCGCGGCCTCGGGGCACGCGTCGAAGGTGCGCTGGGCGCGGTCGGCGTTCTTGATGAGCCGCATCGCGTAGTCGGTGTCGATGTTGCCGTTCTCGCCGCCGAAAGCTTCCGACGCGCGACCGATGGCAGTGCGGACGTTGGCGTAGAGGTCGCCGAGGCGGTCCTCGGCCATGGCATAACCGACACCGAAACCCGCGTCGCGATCGGTGCCGCCAAGGACATAGGGCACGCCGAATTCGTCGCGGTGGATGACGACGTTGCCGGGCGCGGGGCGTTGCGCGAGAACGGCGGGGCAGACCAAGGCGATCAAAACCGCCAAACGCAAAACGTGTTTCATCAGGCTTCCTTCCGGTTCGGGTTAATCCGTCAGGCCGTCGAAGAGCCAGTTCACGGACTGTTTGACGTACTCGATGTCGGCGCGGGCGCGGACGTGCGGATCGCCGAGGCCGACGTATTCGATGCAGAACGCGCCAGTATAGCCCATGGCGTGCAACTGGTGTAGGTGGCGGAGGATGTCGATATGGCCGTCGGCGAGCGCGACGGAATAGTCGTATTCGCCTGCGCGATACGCGCAATTCTTGAGGTGGACGAGTCCCATCCGGCCCTTGAGCGGTTCGAGCGCCGACGGCGCGCGATCAGCGGGGCACGTGGCGAACATGTTGCCGGGGTCGGGCGCGGCGAGCAGGGCGGGGCTGTTCACGAGGTTGAGCAGGCGCAGCGTCGAGGCGACGGTATCGTGGATGGTGTTCATGTGGATTTCGAGCGTGAGCGTGAC
>CAYUZD010000096.1:0-8215 GCA_964449475.1 uncultured Nitrospirales bacterium | reverse complement strand
AGCATGATGCAGCGCGCGAGTTCGTCGTCGGGGTAGGACGGCTTGAAGTGGACGGGGTGCAACTCGAGGCCGGTGTAGCCGAGCCTGCGCGCGGATCGCAGGGCGTCCTCGATGGAATAGTCGCGGAAGGTATACGAATGCAGAATGATTTCCATGGCACCCCGTGTTTTCCAATCCGGCGACAGAGGATCGCAGAACGGCGCGGCGGCGCGCAATGGGGCGCGAAACTCGCAAAAGCGGCGGACAATCGGCAAAATAGGCCGCCTGTATGGCAGCGGAAGTACATGGATCGATGGTGAAGCTCGAAGGCGTGCGGCGCAGGCTGGGGCCGGGCGTCGAATTTGTCTGCGACCGGTTTGAGGCGCGGCCCGGGGACCACGTCGCCCTGTGGGGCCCGAGCGGCTGCGGCAAGAGCACGATGCTCAACCTCGTCACGGGCCTGCTGCAGCCGGACGCGGGCCGGATCGTGGTGGACGGCACCGAGATCCATGACATGGGCGACGCGGCGCTGGACCAGTTCCGCGGCCAGCGGTTCGGGTTCGTGTTCCAGACGTTCAACCTCTTGAAACCCTTCACGGCGCTGCAGAACGTGGTCCTGGGCATGCAGTTCGCGGACACCCAGCCGTCGAAGATCTGGAAAGAGCGCGCGACGTCGCTGCTCGAGCGCGTGGGGCTCGGCCACCGGCTGCATGCAAAGCCAACGACCTTGAGCGTGGGCGAGCAGCAGCGCGTGGCGATCGCGCGGGCGCTGGCGAACAAGCAGAAGATCGTCGTGGCGGATGAGCCGACGGGGAGTCTGGATCCGAAGACGGCGAGCGCGGTGATGGACCTGCTGCTCGAGATGTGTCGCGAGGAACAGGTGACCATGCTGATGGTCACGCACGACCGTGCGCTGGCGGAATTGCTGCCGGACCGGTTCGACTGCACGGGACTCGTGCGCGAGGTGGCGTCGTGAGCCTGTGGCGGATCGCGTGGACGTACCTGTGGAGCCGCTGGCTGACGACGGGCCTGACCATTCTGTCCGTGGCGTTGGCGGTGGGCCTGATATCGGCGATCCTGACGATTCGGAACGAGACCCGTGCGCGGTTTGCCGAGGAACAGCAGGCGTACGACCTCGTGGTCGGGGCGGGCAGCCAGCTTCAGCTCGTATTGAACGCGGTGTATTTCCTCGACAACCCGACGGGCGCGATGCGGTACACGGACTACGAACGATTGCTGACGGAGAAGGAGGTACGGTACGCGTTTCCCGTGATGCTAGGGGACACGTATCGCGATTTCCGGATCGTGGGCACGACCCACGAGATGTTCGAGTTCCCGTGGGAGAGCATTTACGGCGAGAAACGTTATCCGTTTCAGATCGAGGACGGGCGCTTTTTCGACAAACCGATGGAGGCGGTGCTGGGGTACCTGGCTGCGCGGACGACGGGGCTGAAGGTCGGCGACACGTTTGTCAGCGTACACGGGACGAGCGAGTTCGCGTCGGAGATATCCGGCGACGGCCACGACGCGCACCCGTACACCGTGGTGGGGCTGATGAAGCCGTCGGGGACGTCCAACGACCGCGCAATCTTCGTGGACATGGAGAGCGTGTGGGACATCCACGCCGAACACGACGCGGCGGAGGCGCACCTGGAAGACGATCACGCGCATGACGGACCGGACGAGCACGCACACGAAGACGACCGCAAGATCACGGCCGTGTTGCTCGATCTGGACAGTCCCGTGTCGCGGTATTCCGTGATGGGACACGTGATGGACAAGTACGGGTTGACGGCCGCGGTACCCATCGATCAGATCCAGCGGCTATACGATCGTATCCTGGCTCCGGCCGTGGTAATTCTGGTGGCGGTGGGGTACGTCGTTGTGGTGATTTCCGCCCTGTCGATCCTGATTGGTCTGTATCTCGCCATTATTCAGCGCAAACGCGACCTTGCTATAATGCGTGCGCTGGGCGCGTCCGCCGTGGACATCTTCGGCGCGGTGCTGATCGAGGCGTTTCTGGTCTCGGTGATGGGCGTCGCGGCGGGCTGGATGCTCGGCAAGGCGGTGGCGTTCGGCATCGGCCAGTACATGGTCGCGAACTACGGGTTCGCGCTCGCCGGATACCGGACGAGCCCCGAGGAACTCGGGTTCTTCGCCGTGGTCGCGCTCGTGGGCCTGCTGGCGGGCATTTTGCCGGCGTGGCAGGCGTACCGGACGGACATCGCGCGGGACTTGCAAGTGTCGTGACGCAGTGAGGTGACGTGAAATGAAACGGCGGACGAAGCGCGACTTGGGCGTACTGGTCGCCGTGCTGCTCGTGATCGGGGGCATCGCGTTCGGCAATTCGCAGTTGCAGCGGACGGGGCTCGCGGGCGATTTCGAAAAACTGCGCGAAACACTCGAGGCGCAACGGCTGGCGAGCGGCATCGAGTTGCTCAAGTGGAACATCATCCGCACGACGACGGGCAACCTGCGCAAGGGCGCCACGTTCACGCCGGAGCTGGAGGCCTTCGACGGCAAGGAAGTGTTCATTATCGGGTTCATGGTGCCGGAAGACACGTTTCGCGATGTGGACCATTTCCTGATGCTGCCGATTCCGCTGGAGTGCTACTTCTGCTCGATGCCGCCGCAGCGAGACGTGCTGCTGGTCAACCTGCGGGAAGGCGAAACGGCCAATATCATGGTCGAGCCGGTGCTGATCCGCGGCACGCTGTCGCTGCAGCGCGGCCCCGACATCAAATTTTTCTACTCGATCGAGAACGCGACCTTCGAGGCGGCGGAGGACGGCGGCGCGCTGACCAAGAAACGCCCGCAACTGCAACACATGCTGCCGAGCCACGAGAAAGACGACAGCCAGTTGTTGCCGGGATATTCGGAAACGGACAAGGAGAACACCGACTGACCGAATGTTCCAAGGTTGTTTCATCGCGGCAAATTCGGTGAAACTGCGCCTCGACATCCTCATTGGAGGCCGCAGCTTATGCGAACCATCCGCCGCGCCGTCGTGCTGATACTGTCGCTCGTTCTGAATAGCACGCTCGCGTCCGCGCAATCGAAACTACCCGCGCACGGAGACCGTCCTGCGCGGCTCGCGATCCTTGGCGCCATGTTGGTGGACGGCGTGGGGACGCCGGCGGAGGGGCCGGTGGACGTGTTCGTTCGGGCCGGGCGGATCGAGCGGATCGTGCCGTCGGGCTTGCATCGTTCCGCGATCGCCGACATGGACGCCGTCATCGACGCGGCGGGCAAGTACTTGTTGCCTGGGTTCATCAATATGCACAGCCACCTGCACCCCGTGCGCGCCGGGCTGACGATGCCGCTGCAGTACCAGTACAACCTCTGGCTCGGGTCGGGCATCACGACGGCGCGGGACGTGGGGAGCGAGGCGGGGCTCGTGCTGGAGCAGCGCGCATTGAGCGCATCGGGGGAAATCGCGGCACCGCGCATCCTCGCCTACCTGTGGTTTCCGGCCGGCAACGTGAACCAAGACGGGTTCGAGGCCGGGACCGCGCCGGACGAGCGCGCTATCCGGACGATGGTGCGCGATCTGCACAAGTTGGGCGCAGATGGCATCAAGGTGCGTCATTTCGACCGGGACGCGTTCCGGATTATTGGGGACGAGGCGCGGAAGGCGGGATTGCGGATCGCGCACCATGTCGGCGTGGAGGACGCGAACGCCTGGGACGACGCGGCGGCGGGTACATCGACGATCGAGCACTGGTACGGGATTCCCGATGCGGCGCTGGACGGCGTGCAGGATTTCCCGAGTGATTACAACTTCAACAACGAGCTGCACCGATTTCGCTACGCGGGGCGGCTGTGGCGCGAGGCGGACCCGGCGCGCTTGGAGACCGTGCTCCGGACGCTGGTGGACTCGGGCGTGGCGTGGGACCCGACGTTTTCGATTTACGAGGCGTGCCGGGACCTTCAACGCGCGCTGACGGATCCGGCGCTGGCGATGTACGCGCACCCGGCGCTGGAGGCGTACTTTGCGCCGAACCCGGACTACCACGGGTCGTTCTTCTTCGGCTGGACGAATACGGACGAGGTGTATTGGCAGGAGAACTACAGCCTCTGGATGCGGGCGGTGCGTGACTTCGCGCGGATGGGCGGCGTGGTGACGACGGGCGAGGACGCCGGGTACATCTATAAGGTGTACGGGTTCGGCTACCTGCGCGAATTGCAGTTGCAGGAGGAGGCGGGATTCCGTCCGCTGGAGGTGATTCAGCACGCGACGCACAACGGCGCGCAGGTGCTGGGCCGCGGCCACGATTTGGGGCGAATCAAGGCCGGATACATCGCGGACATGGTGATTGTGAACGGGAACCCGCTTGACAACCTGCAAATCCTGCTGCCGAAGGGGCTGAACCCGACGCTGGATGCGCAGCGCGGCGACGAGGAAGGCGGCATCGAGTGGACGATCAAGGCGGGGACGACCTATCACGCGCCGACGCTGTGGGCCGAGGCCCGCGCGATGGTGGAGGAGGCCCGCGCGGAGCAGGGGCGCGAGGCGGTTAGCTCGCGGTAGTACGTTTTTGGTGGCGCGCGACGCTTATGACGCCAACTACCGATAGCCCCGCCAGGACCCACGCGAAATCGAGTGGCATGGCACGAGGTTCTTGGGTCATCTTGACCAACGCTACGGAAGGCGCTCCCAAGAGTGGCAGGTTGAAGGTGCCGCTGCCCATATCGAAATCCGCATTGCCGACGGCATGCCAACCGCTGAATACCAGAGATTCATTATGGTCAACAGCGAGAGCTGTGGCGCCGCTTGAGTTTACGACGCCGTGCCAAATGTAACTGCCGTTCGAGTTAAGCTTGAGCGCGAACAAACTCGGAGGATTTCCGAACTCCGATGCGACACCCGCTCCCGGATTGAAATCAATCTCGCCACTGAAGTCTCCGGCGATGTACACGGTGCCATCGTTTCGAACGACGATGTCATTCGGATCCCCAGAGCCGAGGCCGTGGCCCCAGATGAAATCGCCGATCGCGTTCAACTTTAGGACCATGATTCCGCTATGTTCGGCAAGATGTATTCCGGGGCCGGGATCCAGGTCAACGCCCTGGCCAGTCTCGCCGCAGACGTACACGGATCCGTTGGGTAACGCAGCGATGCTCGAGAGCTCGCCTCCTCCGATATCGCCCGACCAAAGATATTCGCCGTCGGAACTCAGCTTGACGATGAACATGTCTTTCGCGCTGGTGCTTGTATGAAGGTCTACGCCGGACGTGGGATCCAGATCGGCGGTGCCCGCGAACGTACCTGCGAAATATACGTTGTTCGCTCCGTCCGTTGCGACCGCGATTCCACGATTGGCTCCCGACCCTCCTACGGATCGAGACCATTCGACTGCACCTGCAGCGGACAATTTCAGCAGGCGGGCTTCTGCGCCCACGTAGTAGGCCACAAGGACAGCGTCGTTCTCGTCAACAGCAATGCTGCGGGGTGCCTCCGAGATGTAGTGCACTTGACCATTCGTGGTGCGCACCCAGACGAAGTCGCCATTGGTATCGAGCTTGAGAATGAATAAGGAGCCGTCGGTTAACGCGTTGCGAGACGCGACGCTTGGACCGGGATTGAAATCGACCGTACCTTCGTAAAGCCCCATCGCGATTACGTTGTCGTTGCTATCCACTGTGATCGATTGGATCCAGTCGAAAGTTGAATTGGCTGCGGCGATATCGTTGAACGAGCGGGACCAAAGATAGTTACCGTCCGAGTCCAATTTGACGACATAGGCACCCATCAAATCAGCGGATACGGGAGCGGTTTCGGAACCCGGGTCGAGGTCATCCGAGTTGAAGAAGAATCCCGCGACCAGAATGTTGCCTTGTGAGTCAGTGGCTATCGAGGATCCGTCGGCCCAATAGTTTCCGTAAACGACGGCCCAATCGAATTCTGGGTCATCGGTGGCGGCGTGAGCTTGGAAGGAAACCAACTGGACGCAAACAGCAAACGCGGTTGTGATGAGGCATTCGAAGCGCATGGTGCTCCCCCGAGCGTGGGGCGTGCGGGGCACGCCCATTGCCCAATTGTACCCGTATTGCTTAGGTATACAAGAAAATTATTGACCTGGTTGGGGCGGTATGGTTTGGAACGGGCCTGAAACATAGAAGAGCCAGGCGGGGCGGAGGGATGGGAAGTAATGCAGGTCGAAGTCTGCGCCGGCGCGGCGGAGATCGAGGCGCATGTAGTCGGCGCGCTTGGGGTCGGTGAGGAGGAGCCAGTTCGAGGCGGCGTCGAAGTGGACAGCCTCGTCGAGGGCGTTGACGGCGCGCTCCATGTCGAGGGGGGATCGGACTTCTGGCGGGGGGCCGTTCCAGTAGTAGCCGATCGGGCTGACGGCGATCATGTCGTCGGTGTAGAGGGCGAGGTCGGGGACCGATTCGGACTGAATCGTGGCGACGATGCGGTCGTAGGGCGTTCGCATCGGGCCGGGGAAATAGAACAAGGCGTCGAACGCGAACAGGGGAACGAAGGCCGCCGAGACGAGCCATCGCGGCCGATGTTGGAGCAGGTAGCCGAGCGCGAGATAGAGCGCGGGAAACGAAAACGCGAGGTAGCGCCCGAGGAAGGTCGGTCGCCACGCGAACGAACCGACATAGGCGAGCAGCGGCGGGACGATGAACCAGAGCAGGAGCAGTGCGCCGACTTCGCGCGACGTGAGGCCAATGCGCGGGGATGGCGCGGCCGGTTTACGGAAGTGGAGCGCGGCGGCGGTGAACAGGCCAGCGATGGTGACGAACTCGATGGCGTACCAGAGGACGTCGCGCCAGGGGAGCAGGGCGACGCCGGTGCGGTTGACGGGCGGGAACTCCATGAGTCCGGATCCCATCGCGAGAAAGCCCGCGACGCTGGGGTAGCTGCCGCGGATCGTCGGAAGCGGGAGCCAGCCGGCCTGGGCATAGGCGAGGTCGCGATCAATCGAGGCTAGAAAGGCGACGAGGGTGCCCGCCAGCGCGAGATGGACGGCGGTCCAGGAGATAAGGGGGGTGGAGGGAACACGCCTAAGCTGAACCCCGCTTAGGCGTGGCACCCGGTTTTCGATTGAGGTCCATCTGAAAATTAGCAGGAACAATCCGAGTGCGCCGAAGAGGAGGACGGATTGGGGTTGGGTCCAGATCATGGCGGCGGAGACGAGGGCGTGGAGCGCGAGGGTGGCGGGGGCTGGGCGTGCGACGAATCGGACGAAGGTCGAGACGCAGAGTAGCGCAAGCAGCGTGACCATGCCGTAGAAGCGGATTTCCTGCGAGTGGTAGATGTGCCAGAAGACAAGGGACATCCAGGCGGCCGCGATGAGGGCGGCGCGGTGGCCGAATAGCGCGCGGCCGAGGCCATAGAGCGCAGTGAGTCCCGCGAGTCCGTAACCCAACGAGAGCAGACGCAGCGCGAGGACGGAATCGCCGAACAGCCGCGACCAGCAATATTGCGTGATCGAGTAGAGCGGCGGCGCGGGTGTGACGGCGTGGGCCTGCTTCAGGAACTCGATGAGCGAGGGTGCGTCGAGGAACTCGAGCGTCGCGATCTCGTCATGCCAGACGGCTTCGTTCGGCAGACTGATCAGGCGGATGCCGGCGGCGGCGAGCAACACCAGCGTGACGGCGGCCGCTTCGCGCAGGCGGGTCGAGGTCCGCGTCGTGTCGTCGCCCACGCCGGTGCGTCCTCACTCGATGAAGCCGTGGTAGAGCCCCATGTAGTACGGGAGCAGGAAGACCGTGCCGCTCGCGAGGCCGCGGCCGCTGCCGCCGTAGTCGAGGTCGTAAGGGTCGGTATTCCAGTGGTTGAAATGGCGCTCCTCGACGGGCAACACCTTGCCGTTCACGCGCAGGCCGCGGCGCGGCGGGTCGCGGTCGTCGGGATCGCGGCTCTGCTGGCGGTAGAGCGGGACGATATCCAGGCGATGGCTGTTCTGGATGGCCCAGTCAAAGCGATCGAGCGGGAAACCCTTTAGCGTGGCGATAGAGTCTTCGAGCCAGCCGTCGAACGGAGTGAGATTGACTGTGCCCCACTGCGTGGTGGTGGTCGCGCCGAGGCACGACGCGGCGTAGATGAAATTGAACAGCGGGTTCATCTCTGGGTACTCGAGTTTCCAATACTGGTAGAACGAGTGCTGCATCATCTCGCGGAGCGCGGGGTCCTTCGTGTACTTGATGAGGTTGTAGTACGACATGAAGGCCATCTCGTCGTCCGACTGGTTTCCCGAGCCGATGCCGTACTGGATTTTCGCGA
>CAYUZD010000095.1:8784-11137 GCA_964449475.1 uncultured Nitrospirales bacterium | reverse complement strand
ATCGGTTGCACGCCGCCGATGCGCATGTACGGCTCGCCGTCGAGCGCCGTGATCAACTTCACCTGCGACGCTTCGCTGATCTCCGTAATCTCATCGAGGAAGATGGTGCCCTTTTCCGCCAATTCGAACCGGCCGGGCTTGGCTGTGTGCGCGCCGGTGAACGCGCCCTTCTCGTAGCCGAACAACTCGCTCTCGACGAGTTCGGACGGAATCGCCGGACAATTCACCTTGACGAACGGCCGCCCCTTGCGGTTCGAGCGCTGATGCAGCAGGCGCGCGACGATGTCCTTGCCGGTGCCTGACTCGCCGGAGATGAGCACCGTCATATCCGTCGCGGCCAGTTGCGTGATGTGCTCGTCGAGTTCCTGCACAAAGCGGCTGCGGCCGACCAAGCGTTCGTGTAACGGAGCCGTTACACCGTATTGAGCCCATTCTTCGAGGCGTTTGTCGTTCATGACCAATCGGTATCCACGGGCGAGAGGAGACGCAGGCAGCGCCGAAACGGTCGGCGCGGATACCCCTCCCCAAGGGCCCATCCACTTCGTCCACCCGCCGAGGCGGGTAACCATCAGGACGCGTAACTGGCTGAGTTATTCACTCAGGCTCTAAATTTTATCACTTGCGAGTCAGATTTGTCCAGTGATTTTCCGGTTTACAAGGAGTTAGCACTCGATCAGAACGTGCGGCCCCGCTTGTCGAGCTGGTGCCGTTCGATTCGGCGGCGTAGGGCGGAGTAGCTCATGCCCAACTCGTCGGCCGCCTTTCGCCGGTTCCACTGGTTGCGCTCGAGCGCGGCGAGCACGTCGGCCGGCGAGACGTCGTCATCGTCCACATCCGCAGCAACAAGTGATCGATTGTTTACCTTTTCCGGCTCGCGCACAGGGAATTGCTGGATAGCGCCGCCGAGTTGGGACGAAATCTTTCCGCGTCGGCCGAGTGCGACCCAACGCTTGACAGTGCTCTCGAGTTCGCGGATGTTCCCCGGCCACTCGTGGCGCGCGAGCACTTCGAGGTCGTCACCGGTTACACCGGCGCTTTCCGCGCTCGAGAAGTCGCTGTGCTTCTTGACGAAATGATGTACCAGCAGCGGAATGTCTTCGCGCCGCTCCCGAAGCGGCGGCACCCAGATGAACACTTCGTTCAGACGGAAGTACAAGTCGTCGCGGAACTCTGCGCGCGCGATCTTGCGCTCCAGATCGGCGTTCGTCGCTGCGATCACCTGCACGTCGACGTGGACCGGGTGACGGCCGCCGATCTTGGTGAATTCCTTGTGTTCGATCACTTGCAGGATCTTGGCCTGCAATCCCGTCGCCATGTCGCCAATCTCGTCGAGGAAAATGATGCCGGGATGCGCCAGCTCGAACCGGCCCGGCTTGGCTTTGTAGGCACCGGTGAACGCGCCCTTCTCGTACCCGAAGAGTTCACTTTCGAGCAGGTGCTCGGGCAACGCGCTGCAGTTGATCTTGACGAACGGCTTCTCGCGCCGTTGTGCGGAGAGCCGATGTATCTCACGGGCGATGACGTCCTTGCCAACGCCGCTCTCGCCGCGGATAAGGCAGTTGAGATCGGTCTGCGCGGCGCGAAAGATGATTTGCCGGAGTTCGGTCATGGCGGGGCTGACGCCCACCAGAGCGGAGGACGAGTCCTGTGTGGCCTCCGTGCTGGTTTCGTCGAGAGCGTGGCTCGCGCCGGACGCTGCCGCGGCCCGCCCGACGAGGCTGCGCAGTTCGGCCAGGCCGAACGGCTTCGCGAGATAGTCGGACGCACCACGTCGAATGCATTCGATGACGGTCTGCGGCGACGAATCGACGGAGACACAAATGACCTTGTGCCGGCCGGGCGACTTGACGAGTGTTGACAGCGCATCAAGCGTCAGTCCGGCTTCGGGTAGCAGCTCCATGATGACGACGTCGAGATCGCCGTTGGCCATCATCGGGATGACCTGTTCGAGGTTGGACGCCGTGCTGACCTGGTACCCCGATCGGCCAAGGCCCTTCTCGAGCGACCAGCGCACTCCGGAATCCGTATCGATGATGAGCACGCGCGGCTGGACGGCCGCGGGACCGTGCCCGTTCAGCGAGCCGTTGGATTCATGCGAATGCATCATTGGCGTCGCGCCTCAGCCGGCCTGTACGTTGAGGCCGTTGCGCGGGAGCGCGACCTTGAACGTGCTGCGCCGGTCGCCCTGGCGCTCGACGGACAGGCTGCCGCCGCACGTCTGCACGGTGCGCTGCGCGAGCAGGTAGCGCGGGTGCGCCTTGACCACTTCGGACAGGCTCCGGCCGTTGCGCTTGCCCTCGCGCGGACCGGCGTCGTGCTCGATGTGCGTGATTTCGCACAGGACGTGATCGTT
>CAYUZD010000095.1:0-8684 GCA_964449475.1 uncultured Nitrospirales bacterium | reverse complement strand
AGCACCTCGGTCGCCGTGCGGACGGCGGTCAGCGCCTGCAGGAAGGACTTGGCGAGTTCCTGGGCGATGTTGCCGAGGCCGGCCTGTTGCGCGCCGTGCAGCAGCAATCGCGAGCGCTGCCACTCGAACGCGATGAAGTGCCCGCACATTTCCAGGAACTGACGCTGCGTTTCATCCGGAGCAAACTTGAGATCGAGATAGAACGCGACGGAACAAACGCGCCGGCCCCAGAATTCGGTCTCGACCTGCATCGGCCGCCAGTTGCCCGGATCCACGCCCAGGTGACGGCGCAAACTCAGTTTCAAATACGGTTCGTCGCCGGCGTCGTCATTCGCGGACTCCCGGTCCGCTTCCTTGCACGCCACCACAGTGACCGAACCGTTCCTGCGCTGCGCACCCATGAACTCGGTCTCGGCAACGTCCGAGAGGGCGAGCGCGCGCAACGGCACATGTTTTTCCAGCGTTTCGTACACCGCGCGAAGGAGTCCTTCGTCGGTCATGAACCGGGAGGCGAGCTGGCTCACATCCAACATCGCGCGGAGCATCGAGTTGCTTGCCTCGAGGTGCTGGGCCTGACGCCGAATGTCCGCGGTCGCCTCTTCGATGCGTTCGCGAAGCCGATCGCGTTCGTCCTTCAGCAGATTGATGAGCATCGCGCGGTCGCGCAACGCTTCGTGGTGCGAAATCGCCCGGCCGACGCCGGTGCGCAATGTCATCAGGTCGATGGGTTTGAGGAGGTAATCGAACGCCCCGGTCCGCATCGCAGCGATGATCGACTCCGACGCGCTATCGCCGGTGAGAATGATCGGCACGGTCTGCGGCGAGGATTCGCGGAGGTCGGCGACGAGATCGATGCCGCGTCCGTCGGGGAGGCCGAGGTCAATGAGCGCGCACGAGTACAACGCCTCGGTCAGTTTCTGGCGGGCGTCGTCGCAGGTCCGCGCGCAGACACACTCGTACCCCAACAGCTCGAGCTGCTGAATGAGCGCGTCCCCGAGCTCGAGGGCGTCTTCCACCAGGAGGATCTTGTGCTTCTCCCGGCGCCCCGGCTTGGCGGCCTGTTGGCCGTCGGCAACCACGACTTCCCCCTCCCACACTCACCGAACCCAAGACATCCGGGATTCAGTTTTCTGATATTGCGCTTTCTAATAAATTCTGGAAAGCAAATATTCGTCAGGTTTGAGTGTTTCGTTACCCGCTACATGGTACATCAAAAAAGTTCAAAACGGGTAAACGAGGATTGGAACGTTGGAAGTAGTGGCGGGTATTGCAGTTAGCGATGTTAATTAACGATTACGCGATCGTGTTTTGCGGGATTTACCCGGTGGAGACGACTTCGCCGGGTTCGCCAGACTTGGCGCGATTTAGCCGGCGCTCCCCGGCCTGGACGAGTGACTCAGCGGATCCGCTATCTTGGGGGTAAGTCACAAGCGAAAACCAGAGACCGTCGTCCTTTCCAAACTGCTTGTATCGATCAATGGCGATGTGTGCGCCGTTCTGGTCGGTTTCGCTCATCAGAATGACGAGATGGGAGTTCTTCTCGGCAAGCAGATCGCTGTTTCGGATCTTGTCGCCGAGAATCCTTCGGACGGACCCGTCCGGCGCAGCGCCCGTGACCATGACGAGGCTCACAAAGCGCCGGTAGCGCTCAGCACACGAAAGCTCGTAGCTAAGCACATCTTGTAGCAGGCCGTACGTCCCCTCCACGGGAGCCCTATCCTCGTTCGTATGCACCGCTTCCTTAGACACCTGCCGCCCGTAGCCTTCCCCGAATAGTCATAGGCAAAAGTTGTTCCAAGGCTAGCATGGCCGACTCATGTCTGAAACCAGCCCAAAACCAGCCAAAAGCCGGGACGCAGGGCGGTTGGTGCCGATGCAACGCTCCGACAAAATCTGACCCGGGTGGGCACAAGTTTTCCGCCGTTGACCACTCTTTACGTGCTGCGGCACGGTTTTGTTAAGTTATTGAGACATCCGAACTTACGCTCAAGGCGCGTACACACAGTTGCGCGTCCGGTGCGGAATTTGCTCAGAATCGCGTGATGAAAATCCTTCTCGCTATCGGGACGCGTCCCGAAGCCATCAAAATGGCCCCGGTGTATCACGCGCTTCGCGCTCGCCAAGGCTTGGCGGTCGAAGTATGCCTGACGGCGCAGCATCGCGAGTTACTTGACCGGGTAATCTCGATTTTCGAGATTCCAATCCACTTCGACCTCAACGTGATGCAGGCGAACCAGGACATCTACGGCGTGACCGCGCGGGTCACCGAGGGCATGCGCGATGTGTTGCGCGAGTCCCGGCCGGATGTGCTGCTGGTCCACGGCGACACGACGACAACGTTCGCCTCGGCGCTGGCGGCGTACTACGAGAAGGTGCGCGTCGGTCACGTGGAGGCGGGCCTGCGGAGTTTCGACAAGTTCCGGCCGTTCCCTGAGGAGATGAACCGTCGGTTGGCGGATCAACTGACGGATTTCTTCTACGCGCCGACCGAGACCGCAAAACGGAATTTGCTGCGCGAGGGTGTGAACGAACGCGCGATCGTCGTCACGGGGAACACCGTCGTCGATGCATTGTTGGAGGTCGCATCGAGGCCGCACACTTTCGTCGACGCTTCACTCGAGATATTGGGGACAGAACGCAGGCTGATCGTCGTCACGGCGCACCGCCGCGAGAGCTTCGGCGAATCGTTCCGCGAAATGTGTTCGGCGATGCGGGACCTTGTGGAGCGGAATCGCGACGTGGAAATCGTGTTCCCAGTGCACCCGAATCCAAACGTGCGGGCGGCGGTGGACGCAACGCTCAAGGGCGCTCCCCGCGTTCACCTGACACCGCCGCAGGACTACTTTGACTTCGTCCATCTCATGAAACGGTCGTACTTGATCCTGACGGATTCGGGCGGCATACAGGAGGAGGCGCCAGCGCTCGGCAAACCCGTCGTTGTGATGCGGGAAGTCACCGAGCGCACCGAGGGCGTTGAGGCGGGCACGGCGGTGCTCACCGGCACATCCCGGACGACCATTGTCGCCGCGGTGCAGCGGTTGCTCGACGATGCAAAGGTGTACGCGGGAATGACCCAGGCGATCAATCCCTACGGCGATGGGAAGGCGGCGGAGCGAATCGCGGGGCATCTCGCCTCGCTGGCGCAGTGACCTTCGCGCCGGAAGGCTATTTCCGCTTGTAGAAGCGGATCGTCGCGGACTTGAGGTCAAACTGAGGGCCCTGCTGTTCGGCGTGATTCGCGAGGTATTCCTCGAACATCGAGAGATTGAGGTCCATGTCCAACCAGGTGACGATTTCCTCCGGACGATGGTCCGTGTACACCCAGAAGTATTCCGCGGACGCAGTCGCGGACTCGAAAATCTGACGGACTTCTTCCATTGATTCGATCTGCCAGGTATCGGGCCGGTACTCGTCGTAACGGACGGGAGCCGGAACCGGGACCAGTGTGTTGACGCCGCGGTAGTAGTGGCGAAGCGGTCCTTCCGAGTACGAGGCGAGCACGAAGATCGGCTGGTCTGCTTCTTCGTGCGATTCGAGGTAGGTCGCGGCCGCGCGAAAGTTGCCTCCCTTCGTCAATTCCGAGTAGCTCCAGTACGACGAGAGGGATCCGAGCGCGATGGTCGCCACGGCGACGAGCGGGAGCAGAATTTTGCGCGCGAACTCCGTCAGCGAAAGCGCGCAGACGATCGAAAACCAGGCTGGAACAACGGCGAACCCGAAATGTCGTGGAAACACAATCTGACCGTTGAGGATGGCAAACGCCGAGAAGCCTAGCGTCAACACGACGACGGTGCACCAGATCGACCGATCGCTCGCGCCGATCGTGCGCCGTCCCGCCCATACAGATCCCATGCACGTAACGCCGACCGCGGCCACTACCAGCCAGCGCAGCCAGGGCGGAAAGGAGTACAAGCCGAACGGAAGCGAAATCACGACCTGTGCGACGGTCTTGAACGAATCGAGTGGCGAGACATATCCCCCGACGTTGTGCACGAGCGTCTCAAAACCTGTCCGAATGAGCGGAATCTGGGGCGCAGTCGCAATGGCGACGAGGGCCATGTAGGCGAGGTAGCGCGCCAGTGTCCGCCACGATCGGTTCAGCGCGAGCATGCCACCTCCGGCCACAAGCAAAAAGCCGAGATGGTAGTAAGAATACAAGCCGACAACGGCCGTGACGACGAACGCGACTTCCGCTCGAATGTCGCGGCCGGCCTCCATGAACGCCCGGTGAAACAGATAGAGTAGAGACGCGGCCGCGACGAAGGCGAGGCTGTAATGCCGGATCTCCGTTCCGGCGTAAATCGTGTGGGGATTGACGATCAACGGGACCATGATCCAGACGGCCGTGGTCCGGGGACACCACCGGCGCGAGGCAAGTAGCACGACCCAGAGCGCGACAACCATCAGCAACACGGAGAACACGCGCGCAAACGGAACTGAGTTGTTTACGGTGCGCCACGCCCAGAGCAACGAAAAGTACACGGGCGGAAGAAATTCGACGCGGTAACTATCGACGATGGTGGTGCGCAGGTTTCCGCTCGTCGTTGCGAGCGAATAGTACTCGTCGATCCACACATCGGCGAGCAGTGCCGTCGGCAGACAGAATAAGACGAACGCGGAAATGAGGACGGCGGAAATCCAGAAATCCTGTCGAGTGGTGCTGGCGGAGGATAAAGTGTGCGTCATCGTGGAGCGATTCTACCGTGCGTTGCCCGGATCTCGCCACGGCGTCATTCGGAGGGCACGCGCGCCGGTCAATCCCGCACAAACTTTCGCAGCGTGGCGAGGTAAAAGTCATGCTCGGATTGAAGCGTAAAGCCGTCGTCCAACACTTCCTCGAGAAAGTGAAGGTTGACCGGGACGCCGAGAAACTCGTCGCCCGAGGGCCGGTCGGTGTAGACCCAGAATGTCTCGCCGCTCTTGACCCTCGCGACCGCATCGACGACTTCCTCGGGCGTATGAATACGCCAGCGCTTCGGGTCGTACACTTCAAGATTGTCATGGAAGGGCACCGGCAGGATTTCGTTGATGCCGTGGTAGTAAACCCGAAGCGGATACTCCGCATGGCTCACCGCGACGAAGATGCGCTCCCCGGGCCGTTCCTCCGCCTCGAGGAACGCCGCGACCCGGCGATAGTCGCCGACCTTGGCGAACGGCGCAAACGTGACGGCCGTCGAGATGACGCATAACAAAGTCAAGACCGACATGAACGCCTTCGCCGCGAAGAATCGGCACTGGGGCACGCGGACTGCGATGGATGCGATCGCGAAGTGCAGCGGAATGAGTGCAGCGAAGAAGTGCCGATAGAAGACGTTCTCGCCGATCGCAAGCCATACGAGCAGAAAGTAGGTGAGCCCGACGACGGCCGCGATGATGGGCAGCGCCGTATTCCGGGGGTTTCTTGCTTCCGTGCGAAGCAGGATTGCCGCTATGGCGGCCACGGCGAAGGCCGTCAAGATACCTACGCGGGTGAATTCGGGAAACGAGAACAGGCCGGAAACCATTGCAAAGACCCGGGCGGCGACGAATTCAATCGAGCGCCAGAGCGATGGATGATCCGAGATGCCCTGCGTGTAAATGCGCGAATCGCGCATGGACAGAACAAGCTGCGGAAGTATCAGAATACCCGTGACGACCATGAGCGCGACGTAGTCGCGCAAGGCACGCCACCTTCTCCACACAAGCAACACGAGCGCCCCTGCCGGCAGCATGAAGCCGATGTAGTAAAACGTATAGAGCGCGAGCGTCGCGGATACTGCAAAGAGGATTTTCTCGATCCAGCTCGGACGATCGGAGACGAAACCGCCGTAGAACAGATACAGCAACACCGCCGACCACACCGGCACCAGGCAGTAGGGTCTCATCTCGGTCGCGGCGTACAGCATCCACGGATTAACCGCCAGGGGCAGGATTACCCAGGGCGTCCTCAGTTGCGGAAACCATCTGCGGCACGCCAAGTGCGCGACCCATAGCCCCGCGACGGAAAGAATCACGGAGAGCGACCGCAAAAACGGAATCGAGTCGCTGAACAATCTCCAGAACCAGAGAACGGCATAGTAAAACGGCGGATGGAGCTGGAATTCCCTGCAGTGTTCGAGTAGATCCGGCAGCGGCATCGCTGTTGTGACGAGCGTGTAGGACTCATCGATCCAGATGTTGAGCCAGATCGCGAGCGGCAACGCGATGGCCGCGTGCAGCACAAGTAAACCCGCAACGATGAGATTCTCGCGCGCGCGAACGTCGGTCGCGGTGTTCGTGATCGCTTGAACCTCAGACTGCATCAAGTCGCCCCGGAAATGAATTAGATTATTACACATGAATGAGTACTGTCTGCCGCGGCGGCTAGGAAGCTGCGCGGCGTTTGAGTCCGCCGGCGACGCCCGGTTCGAGACGATCGATGCGGGACGCGTGTACGGACATCGGTACGACTTCGTAGGCGCGTTTCAATCGCGCGATAACGGTCTCGAAGAACTCGACCTTGTATGCGCGCGGAAGGTCCATGCCGGGGAAGAAGTGGAGTTGCGGCGCATCCTCGCGGCCGAGCAGATCCAGCGGGTGCAGCAGGAACGACGGCCCAAACCCGGACAGGCTGCACAGGCGCAACGCGAGTTCGAGGTACGCCCGGGCCGCGGGCCGTGAGTACCGCGACAACCAGAGCAGGTAGCTCAAATGAAACGGTGTGCGGAGGAGCGGCACGGTCGTAACCGGGATCTCGAGCAGGGGCCCGGACGCCGTGTCCCACAGGAACGGCCGGAGCGGCTGGAACCCATCGCTGAACTTGCCGAAGAGTCCCTTCCGCGTGTCGCGCTCGCCGCGCGTCATCGAGCTGCTCGCGAAGTAGTACAGCCGCGCGATCGGGCCGAGGACAGACGGCAGCGTCGACGCGTCGAAACGATACCCCATCCTCGCGAGCACGCCAAGCAGCGCGGGGCTGTAACAGAAACCGGGCCCGCGGAAACCCACGGGGGCAGCGCCCAGCTCGGCCTTCAAACGATCGTGCGTCGTCTTGATCTCGTCCATCAGGCGCGGTTCGTCATAGTCCTGCATCCACGGCTCGTGGTTGTAGGAGTGGTTTCCGATTTCGTGGCCGCGCGCGACGATCTCGCGCAGCGCGGGAAGGTTCTCCGGGTTCTCGAGGTCGCGGCCGACGATGAAGAACGTGATTTTGAGGCCGTGTTTGTCGAGCAGGTCCAACACGAGCGGCACCAACACCGGCAAGTACGTCGGGTAAGCGTCCCAGCCGGGTTCGCCGTGCGTTTTAAGATACGACCACAGGTTGTCGAGGTCGAGCGAGAGACTCGCGACGGGTTTTGCGCGATCAGCCATCGCCCGGCCTACTTCGCGACCGGCGCAGGCACGCCGCTGTGCGCGGGCGTGCCGCTGTGCGTCGGCAGGCCGCGCTCGACGCCGTTCATGCGGGTCATGCCGATCAGCTCCGCCGCGGCATTGGCAACGTTTACGATGGCGTTGTTATTGAGCGTGTCGCGTCCCGCCAGTTCCGCGTTGACGCACCACACGCGGCCGTCCGCGGTGGATACCGGCTCGTGACGTGCCGGCGGCGCCTCCAGCCACAGCGCCTGTACGTGGGGCGCACGGTTGACGTGAACGCTTGTAATGTTTTCGTCGATTTTCGGCCAGATCCGCCGTAGGGCCGCCAAAAACTCCGATGCGATCTCCGATTCCGCCCGGGCGAACCACGACGAGTCCGGCGTGTCGTAGCGCGGGAGCATCACGAGATGGCGACCGTTCATCTCGCGCGGCCCGGTCAACGCGGTGACTTCGATGATGCCCGTGAACGGGAGGCCGCGTTCGACGAGGTTGGTCACGTAGAACCTGGTGAGGGGCTTGCGCAGCACCAGCGCCATGCAGACGACGCCCAGGAACTGCGGCCGCGCGGACGGTCCGGCGTCCTTGAACTCGACACCGGGCGCCAGCTTGCTAAACACGTGCGAGGGGACCGTCGAGATGACGCGATCGAATTGCCGCTTGAGCCCGCCCGCGGCGATGGCGACACCATCCGCCTCGACCGAGACGCCGGTGACCGACGCATTGGTCTCGACGCGGCCGCCGGCGCCCTCGATGGCCTCGCAGAGCGCAGAGTAGAAGGTGTGTAGTCCGCCAGAGAGAAACCCGAGCGTCTCCTTGCCGTCGCCCTTGTTGCGCGTGGCATAGTAACGCCGGATGGTGGCCCACATGATCGTGGCGGGTACGCGGTCCTTCAGCACGCCGTATTTGGATTCGAGGAGCGGCTCCCAGATGCGATCGTAGACCGTGGCGCCGAAGACCCGGCGAAGCCATTCCGCAGCGGGGACCTGCTCGAGCGGCGCGGGATCGTTCACGCGCTGCACGTAGAGTATGCCGAGGCCGAGACGCAGTTTCGCGAGAAGCGAAAGCACAGGGAACCGGAGAAATTCCAAGTTGTTGCTCATGGACACGAGCTTGCCGTTCCACAGGAAGCCCGTTTTCGTCTCGCGCCACTGCATTTTCGCGCCGAGGCCGAGGTCGTCGATCAGGCCGAGCAGGTGCGAGTCCTGCTTGAGAATGACGTGGTAGAACTTGTCCCACGTGAAGTCGCCGTAGTCGTACCACGTCGCGAGACCACCGGGTTGCCGCCCCGACTCGAAGAGGGTGACGTCGTGGCCGGCCTGCGCCAGGCGGTAGCCCAGCGTCATGCCCATGGTGCC
>CAYUZD010000094.1:0-11194 GCA_964449475.1 uncultured Nitrospirales bacterium | reverse complement strand
ATGGGGCCTCGGCATGGACGAGTCCGGGCCCGACACCGCCGTCCCCCCCGATGACCCCAACGCCACCTCCGGCGCCGTCCTGCACTACGGCGACATCCGCGTCATCCACGAGGACGGGTTCGGCATCGACTTCTTCGGCTCCGAAGGCGAAGCCCGCGTGAACCGCGGCCGGTTCGAGTTCTTCCTGGGTGGCCAAAGAATCGCCGGGCACGTCGACCGCGAACAGGGCACGTCACTCACGACCGAACTCAACCGCGTTGAAGAGGAATACCTCAAAGACGCCAGGATAAAGCTCTACGACAGCCGTAACCACACCCGCGACTTCCTCGACTGCATGAAATCCCGCAAACGCCCCATCACCAACGAGGAAGTCGGCGGACGCAGCGCCATCTGCTGCCACCTCATGAACCAGGCGTACTACAACCACGCCACCGTCCACTGGAAACCCAAGCCCATGCGCTTCGCACGCGGCGAGAGCCACCCCGATTGGCTCACCCGCGATTACCGCGACCCATGGACCGTCGCGTAACGCGGATTCGAGACAAGACTCTCGGCTGAGCATTCCGCAGGCGGGTCCGGTTCTATTGCATAACCGGCGGCAAACAGACACGAGCGCCCAACCTCGGCTGCAGGAATAGAAACGGCCGCCTCGTGTGACCGATTGGAATGTACAGCATCGATCCAATCGGGATAGGTAACGTACGCTATTTGTTGGACGTCGATCCCGAAACGAATCCCGTCCGGGATGTCGTCACGCCAGCCTGATCGGCCACCGGGGTGGGGTTAATCGTGACCGGCTCGCCGCCCGGATTGTCATTCCGCAACGTAACCACCTTGTCAATCGTGAACAGCGGTTCCGTCGACGTGGAGAGACCGCCGATCAGGATTTCGCCGCCAGGCTCTACCACCGTGAGTGCTTCGCCCACGGTCCGCAACGGCGTCGATGACGTCCCTCGCGCACCCACGCTTCCCGTATCGAAGTTTACGTATACGGTCGGATCGGGTACGGCGTTCACTCCGATAACCAGATTGAACGGCGCGCTGATCGTCGTGCCGTCGCTGACGGTGACGGGCACAGTGATCGCGCCATTGTAATTCGACTTGAGAACTACCTGTGCGCCGTTAGGCACCGCATTCGAGACCGTGTAGTTGAATCCCGGATAGATCTGAAGCGTGTGCTCCGTAGAGAACACATTATTCAGGTCCGTCACGGTGAACTGGTTAATCGTCAGCTGGACGTCGGTGTCTTCGTCCGTGTCAATCTCATTCGGGTTCGTAATGACCGGGACAAAGTTTTCTGTCTCCGGATCGAACGGGAACACCGTCAGATTCTGCGTGGTAAATTGCCCGCCCACGATCGTCGGTGTCGCCACGACGCTGCGCGCGGCGGTGTCTGTAGCGTTCGCGTAAACCTGCGCGCTTCCAGGCGGCAAGAGGTCGATGACGTAGACGCCGTTGTTCGTGGTCTCGTTCATCACGGTCACAGGCGTGCCTTCGAAATCGAATGTGGCGTACACGCTCGTTGCTACGGCGGTTGTCCCGTTCCCGGTGACACCGGTGACGCCACCGGTGATAACTGGGATGCGTGTCCGCTGCTCCGGAACGCTTGCGGGAATATTCGAAAGGATATAGCCGCGTTCCGTGCGAGTTGCGGTTCCGTTCTGCAGGTTTACGCTGCTTGAGCCGACTTGATAGAACGCGTTCACGCCGCGGAAGGTGATCTGGCCGTTTGGCAGGTCATCGAAGAAGAATAGGTGGCCCGCGTGAACGCACGTCGTCGC
The DNA here is from genome assembly GCA_964449475.1 of uncultured Nitrospirales bacterium. Lineage (GTDB taxonomy): Bacteria > Hydrogenedentota > Hydrogenedentia > Hydrogenedentales > VFKU01. Next base: position 9,413 of record CAYUZD010000094.1, on the reverse strand, counting down.
GACGACAATCCCATTCGCCACGGCTTCAACGCATTCAGGTATCAGGAAGAGCTTCTTGCCCTGGTTACCGATGGGCAATGCGGCCCCCACAATGTCCTGCGTGGATGCGATGTGGTCCAGAACGAAGTCAAGAGTAGTCACTTCGTCCTCGATAACTACCACCTGCGCGACGCCATCCACCCATCCCGGGGCGCGGACCCGGATCGTGCGGGATCCCGGCGTCGGCTGAATCACGTACACACTACCGCCCGGGAATGAACCCAGTATCGGCGTCTCGCCGGTGATGTCTTCGACAATCGCGCCGAAGATCGGGAATCCCGTCAGCTCGTCAAACACTTCCCCGGTCACCGTACCCGTGGGGAGCACCACGCAGACTTCTTCACCGGTCGACGTAGCGTCGACGGCACCGGTCGACGTCGAGCGAACGAGCGTCGCAGTAATCGTGTAGGTGCCACTCTGCGCGTACGAGTGGCTGGCGGTGGACGCAAACGTGAACGTGAAGTTTACGAGCGTGCCATTCGGGGGTGTGAACGTAGCATTCGCGGTTTCTGCGGGCGAACCGTCACCCCAGTCGATCCGAACGGAGTAGTCCTCGGCGTTTCCTGGGGGCGCTGACCCTTGTCCGCTACCCGCCACTGAGATTGGATTGGTCGGCGCGCCCGCCGGACACACAATTGTATCCGGAGCAACATCGTTAATCGTGTCGATCTGAATAGCGTATGCGATTGGCGTAAATGCGCAGATGCTCAGCGTGTCACTTACGACAACTTGATCGCCGGCGCCCGTATTCACAACAAGCGAGACCGTCGCCGTGTAATTGCCGCTTACGGCGTACGTATGGTCCAGTGAATCAAATTCGTACGTAAAGTTGACGCCGCTGCCGCTGGATGGCGTGAACGTTGCCACGGCGTCCTCGGACGCGGAGCCGTCGCCCCAATCGACGACCACGGAATAATTGGACACGTTGCCTGGGGGCGCTGAGCCTTGGCCACCACCCGAAAGTATCACGGGACTCGGCGTGGGATTATCTGGACACGAGAAGCTCGAGGGGTCCTGGCCGTTCAGCGTCTCGATCTGAATCGCAGGCGTGACCGGATTGAAGGTGCACACTTGAAACGTGGCGGTCGCATCGATCTGGTTGTCGTTGCCGCTCGGCTGCGTGTGAAACAACGAAATCGAGAGCGTGAAATTGCCGTTCGGATACGTATGCGCGGGCGTCTCGAATACATAAGTGAAATCGACGCCGCGTCCACTCGGGGGTGTAAACGTCGAACTCGCAATCTGGATCGGCGATCCATCGCCCCAGTTTATCTGCACGCCGTACTGTTCGACACGCCCCGGCGGCGTGGAGCCCTGTCCGCTCCCGCGGACCACAACGGGGTTGGACAGCGGACTCGTGGGGCACGAGTAACTCGTCGGAGGGAGTCCATTGATGGTGTCGATGCGAATCTGGGGCGCAACAGCAAACACATCATCGACGTCACCACGGTTGAGACCCACCAAGAAGAACGCGCAAAGTGCGGCGGCCACGACATGGGTCGCGCGAAATGGAAATTTGGAATTGCTTGTCATGTCTTGCTCCGATCCGGTACGCAGCAACACCGCAAACGCCCCGAATTGCCAAAAACGGGGCACCTCGTCAACCGAGTCTGCGGAGGAAAAGAATCGCGATCACAATGTCAAGCGTGCGTCATGAAGTCAAGTATCTTTTAACTCTTCCGAGTATGATCGCAATTCGCTCTAGCCAACTCCCTCCTGACTTAACATACGGATTCGTAGGAATTGCGTTACGAAGCACCGGTTGACCTATGGCCCGAATGAAATTCCCGTTCCAACTTCGCATGTCAAAGCTGGAAAGGATAAATCTGTCAGAGAATATCAATGGTGAACCGAAACTGCAGATCAGAAATAGATGACCGTCGAGAAAAGTAACCGGTGTTGAAGCACGTCTTCGCTGAAATCCTCAGTCCCACTGATGAAATCACTGTTGACATCGTTGCCGTAGCGAAGTTGATAAGCAACGTCAAAATTGAATCTCTGAAAGGCCAATAATCCTACGCCAGCGGCGAATCCGTAGAAATTGTCCGGCTCGCCGTCGCCGATAGGGCGCCCCGCGGCAATCGACCGCCCGGACGCCGGTTCCTGGTCAAAGAAGAGACCTCCGCGGAGAGACCACAGGCGGTTCAACTCCGCACCCGTGGTTTTTGGGATAAACACATACTCGCCACCGAGGCGCACCGTCGTGGTCGGCTGGAAGTCGGTGGCGGTGTCAGGATCGTCGATGTTAAGCCCATCGATGAGCGAGAAACGCTCTCCGGATGCCCGCTGTATGTAGAGGTCGTCCCAGTCCGTACGGCTGATATCCAGCGCAGCCGTGAATCGGTCGTTGAACCGGAATGAAGCGCCAAACGATACCGTGCTCGGGAAATGAATCTTCCGTTCTTCTTCAACCAGCGCAAGCTGCGACCCGTTCCGAATCAGTGCCCCGCGAAAATCCGTCTCGCCGGAGAAGGCGGTGTCGTAACGGACACCAAGCGCGAGTCTGGGTGTCGCCCGCCATAACACGCCGATACCGTAATTCTCGCCTTTGAAATCCTTGTACTGCTCCGTTGCGATCTGCGTGGTGATTTGCGGGGGATTGTCTCCGATGGTGGTCTCAGCGCGCGATGTTACGACTTTGTCCCAGCCGTTGTCCGACAGGAACGTGCTGCGCCAAATATTGAACGACACGCCCACCGAAAGCTTCTCGGTGAGTTCGATGGCGATCGAGGGCGATATCGTCGAGAACCCTCCGGACTGATCGAAGTCGGTGGTTGTCACGGACGTTACCGGAACTCCTCCTGCGGAAGTCACGGACGTAAACCGCACGTCGAACAAGCGCGAGAAATCGAACTTGTTCTGATACGTCAGCGAGAGGGAGATGTTCGAAGACCCAATCGAGACCGGCAATGGATAGACGACACTGAGGAAGTTTAGATCGACGGCATTGCTGTTGTGTCTGGAATTGATATCCGGCAGATCGGCCGAACGAAATTCTTCTGAAATCGCGTTGAACGCACCGACGATCGAGATTTCCGCCCGTTGAAGTTGCACCAAACCCGCCGGATTCCACGAGGCCGCGGTAGCGTCGTCCGCGATCGAAAGGAAAGCGTCGGCCATACCCGCCGCGCGCGCGCCAGACCCCACCGGCGTCGGCGAGACAGAAAACTCAAGTTGTGCGTGTGCGCTGAAGGGTGCTGCGAGAGCACATGCGAGGAGAAACGCTAGACGAACGGAAACCGGCTTTCGGAACATGCAGACATCCTTGCGCGCCACAGGTACCGATTGCTGCGCGGCCACCGCGAGTCGCGCTACAATAAGTCCCGCATCGAACCGAATCAAGCATCTCGCGTTGTACCGGACTGCCGGTCCCATCCGGTATAGTGCCCGAGTCCGGCCCGTTTACGAGGGACACCTGCCATCGAGAGGCGCCGCCGGCTTTATGCTTCTTCGTCAAGTAAGGGACATCCATTGCTTGCGTCGTCAATGACGGACAGAAACGTCGTCGTTGCGCAACGTGCGATTGTCAGTGGGGACGTCTGGCAATAATGGGCGAACGAGGTAGACGTTTCCAGACTACGCGATGGTCGATGATCGTCCGCGCTGGACACGACCACGCCTCCACCCAGTCTCGCCGCGATGCCCTGGAAAGCATTTGTCAGACCTACTGGTTCCCCGCCTACTCGTATGTGCGCCGGCGGGGCTATAGCCAACAGGACGCCCAGGACCTGACCCAGGATTTCTTCGTGCGGCTGTTGCAGAACGACTTCTTCGACGCTGCCGACAAGGAACGTGGGCGATTCCGCTCGTTCCTGCTCACATCGCTGAGGCGGTTTCTCGCGGACGAGTGGGACAAAACTCAGGCGAAAAAGCGCGGTGGCGGCATCCCACACCAGTCTCTCGATCTGGACACCGCCGAGGCCCTCATCGCTGAATCCGCTGAAAAACCCTTGACGCCCGACCAGATATTCGACCTGCACTGGGCAAAGACCATCCTCGCGAATGCGCTGCGGCAGGTAGAAAGTGACCATATCAAGGCGGGCAAGGAACGGTATTTTCGGATACTCAGACCGTTCCTCGGAGGCCGGGACCCGAACCTCCAATATGCGGACGCGGCGAAAGAACTCGGTATTTCGGAAGGCGCGATAAAGGTGGCGGTCCACCGTCTGCGCGGAAAATACAAAGAGGCGTTGGAAGTTGAGATTTCTGAAACACTTATGGATGGGGAGGACCTGTCGGAGGAAATGAAGTACTTGATCGGCCGACTCGCCCAGTAACACGCCTCGCACCGCCGCTGTAACGCGCCCGCAAAATTTACCGTATCCACCAGTAGAGCTAGAAGCCCCGAGGCGTCCGGCTTGGGCCGCTTCTGGAAAGAAAGTTCAATACGTGACAGGATGTAAGGTCGGCGGTCAATCCGCTCCGGCCGAATTTCCCGCACGAACCGCTGAGAGGCGCGCCAAGCCTCGGATGCCACACGCAGGAGAATCAACTGATGGACAAGGAAACGCGACTCGATGGATCGGCCGAACACGATCCCCTCAATGAGATTGTGATCGACGAACGATTCGCGGCAGCGTCGCAAGAACGGACCGTCGAGGTGGTGAGCAATCCGCATCTCAACGCGACAGTCTCGACGCCGCATCATTTGGCGCCCGATCTGGCAGGCCCGAATATGCTGGAGCAAGAACGGGATCCGTTGGTCGGCCAATTGGTGGACAACTACGAGATTCTCGGACTGCTCGGCCGGGGTGGTTTCGGCACAGTGTATAAGGCCAAGGACGTCAAGCTTCAGCGGTTCGCCGCGCTGAAGTTTTTGCGCTTCCCGCTCGACAACGACTTCCGCAAGCAGTTCGAGCGCGAAGCCCAGGTCATCGCAAACCTCGGTAAGCATCCTTCCATCGTTCAGATCTACAGTTGGGGCGAGCACATCGGCAGCCAGTACTTCGCACTGGAGTTCCTGGACACGAGCCTCGAGTCGCAGATCAAAAAGACTACTGAACCGCTTTCGGTGAAACAGGCGCTCGAAGTTGTCGCGGATTGCGCGAGCGCACTGCACTACGCGCACGGCCAGGGCGTATTGCACCGGGACATCAAGCCGGCAAACATTCTGTTGGACGGCAAGACGGGCCGCGCCAAGGTGTGCGATTTCGGATTGGCGAAGTTCAATGCGCTGGCGACGGGGACCGACACGCGCACGATCGCGGGTTCACCGCCGTACATGGCGCCGGAACAAATCGTCGGCAAGAACCTGGACGCGCGAACGGATGTGTACTCGTTGGGCGTGACGCTGTACGAGATGCTGAGCCGTGAGCTTCCCTGCACCGGTTCGTCGCAGGTGGAGATCATGGACAAGATCCGCAGCCGTCAGACGACACCGCTGCGCGTATACCGCCCGGACCTGTCGGATTCGATTCTCGACATCGTGAAGCGTGCCACCGCTTTCCTGCCGGACGACCGGTTCCAGAGCGCGCAGGAGATGGAGTCCGCGGCTCGTGCCGTCATCCGCAGCCTCGAGACCACCGGCAGCGCAGACAACGTCTCGACGGCGTCGCGGGCTTCCCGAGCCGGCAACCGGAAGCGCTTCCGCCCGCAGATGCTCGCCGCGGCGGGAATAGCCGTCATCCTCGCGATTGGCGCCGGCATCACGGTCCCGAGTTTGTCTCCTTCCAGAGGTAGCGAAACGGAGCGAGGCGTCGTGTGGCCGACGGCGCTGGCCGACGCGCGCGAGCAGATCGACGCCGGCGAATACGCCGCGGCCATTACGTACCTCGAGGGATACCTCGAAACGAACGAATCGGAAGATTTCGCGAAATACGCTCTGGGTTACGCGAGGCTGTTGTCGAACCAGTTGCCGGAAGCCCAGGCCGCGTTCAGCGGCGTCTCCGACGTCGCTCTGCGTGAGGAAGGCCTTGCGGCGGTGAAGCACGCGGAAATGGGCGAGAATGCCCGCGCGTCCTTGGAGACCGCTTCTGCCGATTCGCCGTCCGCATATCCGGCGGTATTGCTGGCCTCGCTGGACGTGCTGAACAACCACTACGACACCGCCATTCAACGGCTCGAGAAAGTGGACGAGCAGGATCTGAACTTCGATTGGCAGCGCCGCCGCTACAGCGAGTTGATGGCGCGGGCTTACTACAACAACCAGGACTACCAAAAGGCCGAGCAGGTCCTCAGCAAGACCGGCGGCTCGTCGGACACAATGTCGGCCACGGTCAACGAACTCGTCATGACGATGGCCAAGCGCCAGATGGACGACAACCGCCACGCTGAAGTGACCAAGCAGATCGAGCAGATTAAGTCGTTGGCCGACCAGCTGAAGCAAGGCGCCGCCAGTGACGAATCCGACGACGACGAATGGACGAGCCGTCCGTTCCGCGTCCGCATCTCGCCGGCCTCGGGCAACAACTGCGATCTCGCGATCGAACAGGGCCTCGTCGACGTGTTCGGCGACTTGATGGCGGACGCGCTGGTCTCCGGGGACGGCGTGCCGATCGAACTGGTCGACCGCGACTACATCGGCGACGTGCTCTACGAACAGCAGTTGGCCAATCTGAGCAAGGACGTCGACCGCATCCAGTTGCAAAAGCTCCTGGGCGCACGCTTGATGATTGAAAGTGAGTTCAAGTCCGTCATGGGCGAGAACTTCGTCTGGGTGAAAATCATCGACACGGAAACGACCAAATTCACCAAGGTCGAGTCGGCATCGTTCGACCGGCGCACCAACGCCCGCGAATGGGCGCGCGACCTTGGCGAAAAGGCACGCGAAGCCATCGAAAAAGCGTATCCTGTCCAGGGCATCTTGACGGCCGGCGGAAGCGGGCCGGTGCTCAACGTGGGCGAAAATGTTGGTGTGACGCCAGGCATGCGATTCGCCGTGCACACATCACCGGGTTCGGAACACCGTCTGGCGAACGTGACGGCGGTCGCCGCGAACGTCGGCACCTCGTCCTCGACCGTGACGCTCGAGCCGGCCGGCGCGACGATTCCGTCCGATGGCTGGTATCTCCAGGAAATCCAGTAACCGTCCATACTCGTAACGATCCGGTTGGGAGCACGATGACCATGCAGACGCGGATAACAAGGGCCAGCAGTGCGATGCTGCTGTCCGCGGCTTTGACCCTCGCGGGCTGCGCGGCAAACCAACAATTGCTCTCCGACCCCGCGCGCAACGACGCGCTTAGAAGCGAACTCTCGAAACAGCGGTTCGGCGGCCGGTGGTGGGACCTGTACGATCGGGCGGCGATATACCAGAAGTACGAACTGTGGGACCTGGCGGAGCAGGACATCCGTGCCGCGATGGAGCTCCGGCCGGACGATCAGCGCTGGGCAAGGACCTACGGATTGCACTTCCTGCCCGAATATTTCCCGAACCGGGAGTTGGGCATCGTCCTGCTCGCTCAAGACCGTGTTGATGAGGCCGTGCAGCACTTGGAACACTCGATCGGCCTCGTATACACGGCCCGCGCCGCGCATTATCTCGACGACGCGCACACCATCCGCGTCGCGCGCACCGTCGACGACACGTCAGCGCCGTCAATCGTCGTCGAGTCCCCCGCGCTGGGAGGGATCGTCGCCAGCACCCATGCGGACATCCGCGCGCTCGCCCGCGACGACTCGTATGTCGCGGAGGTGCGGGTGAACGGTGAGACGATTCCGCTCTTGATGGCTTCGAAAGAAGTACCCATCACGCGTTCTGTTCTACTCAATCCAGGCGAAAACTCTATCGAGATTGAAGCCAAGGACCTCCTGGGAAACACTAAGGTGGAGCGGATAGCGCTCAACCGAGACAGCGACGGTCCGGCCGTCAGCTTCAACGGGCCCGTTGTCCTGCCCGGGACAGTTCGCGGCGTCGCCTTCGATCCGTCCGGCGTGCAGGCAATCTTCGTGGGCAACATGCAGGCGACCATTACGAAGGGCGCCAACGGCGAAGCCACGTTCGAAGCCGCGCTCAGCCAGCTTCCGGACGAGTTTTCGGCCGAGTTCCGCTGCGTCGATGGACTTGGAAACGAAACCGCGGGGTTGCTCCCGCTGGACGCGGTTCGGACCCAGGCATCGAGCCGGGAAGTTTCGTTCGCCTCCGAAACCAGTGTCGTGAAGCTCGACCGCGATATCGCCGCCGTGTACAAGGGCGGCGAGCTCTTTGCCGTCGTGCGGTCCGCCGCGGCCGAGCCGGTCGCCGGCGCACCTAGAATCGAGTTCACCAATGTGCTCGACGGACAGCGCTATCTGAATGATGAACTCGTGGTCACGCTCGAAGTGGAGTCGGCCGACCCGGTGCGAAGTGTTGAACTCAACGGCAATCCGATCGATTCCATCGTGCCCGGGCGCGGCACACAACGCATCTCGCGCAAAGTGGCCATCGGCGAGGAGGGTGAGCACCGGCTGGTGGCAACCCTCACCGACGCCAGCGGCGCCTCCACCTCCACCGAGGTGGTCATCGAGCGCCAGCTACCGCAAGTCGAAAGCGTCTCCGCTCGCCTGAGTATCGCGCTGCTCGGCGACCTCTCGCGTTCGGACGATACGACCGTCGCGGAGCAGGCAGAGTTCGTGCGGTCGCAGCTTCCCTTCGCGCTGGACGATCGCCGCCGGTTCAATGTCGTGGATCGCGACAGCATTGAGACCGTCATCGAGGAACAGCAGCTGATCGCCGCCCTGGGCTCGGTCAAGGAACGCCAGCGTCTTGGCCAATTGGACATGGCCGACTACCTGCTGATTGCCGACCTGCGGCAGTACGCCGACAATCTCGAAGTCGTACTTCACGCCATCGACTCGTTGACCTCCAGTGAGGTCATCGTAGACGTATACGGCCCGGGCGGAAACGTCGAACAGCTTCGCCAGCTCATCGACGACCTCGCCCTGCGGCTCGAACAGGAGTTCCCGCGCGTACGCGGCAATCTGACCCGCGTCCCTTCGAACGGAGAACGCGTGTTCTCGAGCCTCTCGCGTGACGACCGGATTCGCGAATCGATGTACTGCGTGGTCTATCGTCCGCAGGAAATCGTCGATCCGAACACGAAAGCCGTTCTCGGTACCGATCTCATTCCGGTCGCCGAAGGCACCCTTCGCGACATCCAGAAACAGGGTTCAAGCATTCAACTCTTGCTCAATGACGGCGCCACGGTCGAGGCTAAACTCGACGATCTCGTCGTAACGAAGTAGAGCCCCAATCGTTACGGATATGATCAGTTGCGATTAGCGTTGTAGGCTCTGCTAGAGGTGGCGGTCTTGCGAGTCATCTACGAACTATTCTCTACGGTCGAATTCCCTGCTTTCAGGGAAAATACAGGGAATTCGCGGTCAGATTCTCTCTAGTTCGGGGAGTTATCACGTTCGTTCCCTCGCGTAAACCGAAGTTAGTCCCGGAGGGACAT